>NZ_JAESLA010000016.1:0-35662 GCF_017892405.1 Staphylococcus sp. GDY8P85P
GTCCTTTAGAAGGAATTAATAATAAAATCAAACTCATTAAAAGTGTATCTTTTGGTTATAGAAATTATGATAATTTACGTAATAGAATTATTATAACTTCGCGACTATTTGCCTCAACAACAAAAAAAGAGATTAAACAACCTAAGGTTGCTTAATCTCAATATTAGGACTCATCAGTCCGATTTGACGAAGAGCCTATATTTTAGGAGTAGGTTTGAATTTATTACGAATTCAAATCTACTCCCTTTTTTAGAAAAAAAAAGAGAACGGGACAGAATTTAAAATAAATTCGTTGTCTCGCTCCCATATTAAATATATTCATTATTTTATTGCGTGGAAACCACTATCTACGTGAATGTTCTCTCCAGTCACACCGCTTGAGAAATCACTTAATAAATAAGCAGCTGTTTTACCTACTTCTTCTTGATCTACATTTCGTCTTAATGGTGCACGTTCTTCAATTTCTTTAAGGATTGTATTGAAGCCACCGACACCTTTAGCACTTAATGTACGAATTGGACCTGCAGAGATCGCATTGACACGAATATTATCTGGACCTAAATCATAGGCTAAATATTTCACATTCGCTTCTAAACTTGCTTTCGCTACGCCCATAACGTTATAGTTTTGAACAGCAAATTCGCCACCAAGATATGTTGTTGCAACAATACTACCACCATTTGGCATTAATTTCTTCGCTTCATGTGCAACAATTGTTAATGAATAAGAGCTGATATCTTGAGCAAGTAAGAAACCTTCTCTTGATGTTTCTGAGAAACGGCCACGTAAATCTTCGATATTAGCAAAAGCGATAGAATGATATACACCATCAATATTGCCTACTTCTTCGCCAATTTTCGCGAAACCATTGACTACATCTTCATCTTTTTGAACATCAATTTGATATAGTTTAGGATCTTCTTGATTTAATTGTTCTAATAATTTTTCTAATTCTTTGCGGCTACGGTCTTTACGATACGTGAAAACAAGTTTAGCCCCTAATTGATCTAATACCTTTGCAACGCCAAATCCGATACTACGTTTATTAGCAATACCCATAATTACGAAGGTTTTATTTTCAAGATTAATCATTCGAAATAACTCCTTAATCATCGATTTTTTATATCTTAATCTCACTGTATAAACAATGTAGACTAATCTAACGTTATTATTTTACCATTCTTACTTAACAATTATAAAGCAATATTATTACCTTATGAGATGAAAAGAGGCGGAAATATAAAGATTGTACTTTGGAAATGCTAAACTTAGAACGCGTTATTTTAAATAGTGATTTTGCTTTAGCCACTCAAAAATGAAGATTAACGGCGGAGTTACCCCCTGGCTAGCGATTTCCTATAAGCAATTCTACAAGTAGCGCAAGCTGAGTACTTTCACACCTTACAACGTTTGAGAAACAATTTTGCAAATCACTCGGTTCTTCTCAAATCCTAAATACCTTTGTCCCGACCTCATAATCAATTGTTGATTCCACTCAATCAATAATAAAACTCTAAATCTGATTTTAATTCATCAACATACTCTTTCGAGCCCGTTACGATAAGTCTATCTTTATACCTTAATTGTGTATCACCATGAGGGACGATGGATTCATTGTTACGGATAATTCGTACAAAGATAATGTCACCGCCAAATGGGAAATTACGTAACTGAATATTTTCATATTGATGATTTAACATTTCAATTTCATATAATGATGTTTCCACATTGCTTAAAATGTTCAACATATTTGGTGTTTCGATTAAGCCTTGTAAGAAGATTTTATTACTAATGAAGTTACTGAATACTTCAATACCTTCACCTTTCATTTCTTCATCTTCATTACTGTTTTCTAATCGACAAATGACACGCTTAACATCATGTGCTTTAGCTAATTTAGCGACTTCTCGGTTAAGACTATCATCATTAGCAGAACAAACTACAATATCTTGATTGAATAATCCTAATCTTTCTAAGAGGTGTTCCTCATAGTGCGCGATTTCAACCACAGTTATATGATCCGATAAATTACGTTTATCTCCTAAATCTTTACGATAATATAAGGTCACGTTATAAAGATGTGGTGATAAATTTTGCACAATTGGAATCGTCAACTGATTCTTACCTATTAACGCAATATCAATTTTACGATTAGCTTCATCGGGAATTGGAAACATTTTCTTGAAAATAATTGGTACAAACACACAAGTAATAATCGCACTTAAAATAAGTATGCCTGACATTTCAGATGATATCGTATTTAATTGTTCTGCAATTTTAGCAGAGGCAATGACTAATGATAGTGTTGACGTTAATAAAAATGCTGATGCTATTGTTGTCTTGCTGTCAAACCATCGTCGAATAAAGAAAACTGGAATTAACTTCGAAATAATAAAAGCGATAATTAATACTGGAATGATTAATAATAGTGATGGTTCTTTAATTAATGACGGAATATTTAAATCAACACCCACCATAATAAAGAAGATTGGAATAAAGAACCCATATCCAAATGAATCGAGCGTATGCACTAATTCTTCGTCTGGTTTCAGTAAAGATACAACGACACCAGCTAAGAATGCGCCTAATATGTATTCAGCGCCTACCCCTTCAGCAAGTGCGACTAAAAGAATGATAAGGGCAAATATTGCTCTGATACCAATTTGCGTTGTGCCACCAATTAAACGGTGTAAAAATTTCATACGCTTAAATACAACACCTAATATATAGAAAATGGCCGTAAAGACAAGCAGAATTGCTGAAAGCCATACAGAACCATTACCACTACCATTGATACCACCGTATATAGTTAACAGTACCATTGTCACTAAATCGGCTAATACGGCCACTAACAATATAAATTGACCAATGGTCGTACGCATGATATTCATTTCTTTCAATGTCGGTACGACAACACCTAGTGATATCGTTGATATAATAATAATCATTAACAAGACATCATCTACTAGCCCTAACCATTTGAACGCGTACGCTAATATAACAGAAATAATCATGATAAAAGCAAACACAGTTAAGGCTAAGTTAAGATGACTTGGTACATTCTTTTCATGCTTATTAGTACCTTGTCGATTTCTTTTATCCTTTTTAAACGTACTAAAATCAATTTCTAGACCACTTAAAAACATTAAAAAGATAAACCCTAAAGTTGATAATATGTTCAGCATACTATCTTTATGTACTAAATTTAAAAAAGACTGACCAATAATAATCCCCATTATAATTTCAGCTACGACAACTGGTAAAAAATTGATGTTCAGCCTATTGATAATAATTGGTGTTAAAAAAGCTGCTAGAACTACAATAACTAGTGAAAAAAACTCCATTTTGTCCCCCTATGTTAAATATGACATGAATGTTGTTGCTAAACCAAAGTAAATTAACATACTTACAATATCATTTATCGTTGTAATAAATGGTCCACTGGCTACAGCTGGATCAATATTCAATTTATTCATAAACAATGGAATCATAGAACCAACTAATGTACCAACTGTCATCGCAATAGTCAGACTGCCCCCTACAATTAAAGCTAAAAATGGTTGTCTATAAATGACAACTATGATAATAAATAAGACAGTGGCACACACTAATCCTGATAGTAAGCCACTTCCCGCTTCTCTTAAAGCAACCTTAAATTTACTTTGTTCATCAATTTCTCCAGTTGAAATATTACGTACAGACACCGCTAATGATTGCGTACCAGAGTTCCCAGACATACCACTAATAATTGGTATAAATGCTGCTAACAACGCAACTTGTGATAATGTTGATTCAAAACTTCCTAATATTGTGGCAGTAATCATTCCTAAAAATGTAAGTATGATTAACCAAGGTAGTCGTTTAGTCGCAGTTTTGACAACAGAATCATTCGTTGAGTCGATATCAGATACCCCGGCTAAACGTGAGTAGTCTTCACTCGCTTCTTCATCCATGACATCTAAGATATCATCGATTGTAATAATACCTAATAAATGTTGTTGATAATCAATAACTGGCATAGCGATAAAGTCATAATCTCTCATCTTTTGTGCTACATCTTCTTGGTCATCAGCTACATTAACACTAATGACACGCTCACTCATGATATCTTCGATGTAAGCATCATTTTCTGCTACGATTAAATCTCTTAAAGATAATACACCAACTAATTGTCCGTCCGTGTTTACGGCAAAAATAACATAAATTGTTTCGGCATCTGGTGCTTGTTCTTTTACTAACATCAATGCTTCTTTAACCGGTGTATTCACATCAAGCGAAATATATTCCGTCGTCATTATACCGCCGGCTGTATCTTCTTCGTAATGTAATAGATGCTTAATTTCATTTGCATCTTCACGATTCATTAATGTTAACAAGCTAGCTACTTTCGGTTTTGACAGCTCATTTAAAATATCTACGGCATTATCGGAAGACATTTCTTCTAATACTTTACTCGCATAATGCGCATTCATCGTATCAAAGAGGTCCTCATATGCTTCATCATCAATCTCTAATTGTTCAAAGAATTCCCCAACTTCTTGTGGTGATAAAAATTCAAATATTTTTTGTCTGTTCTCATTCGTTGTATCTTCAAAGTATTCACTTTGTTCATATTCATGCATTGCTAGAAATTCTTCTCTAAAACGATCAATATCATCTTGTATTAATAACTCGTCTAACAAATTTTGGTTATAGACTTCCTCATTGTTATAGTCATTATTTTCTGTTTCTAATGACAACGTCAGCACCTCCAAATCTTATTATAATTCTGTATATATCTTGTCTAGCCATTTATAATCTATCTCTATCTCAATCTCTTTATTATAAATCGGATGTATGAATGTCACTTTATAACATTGTAAAGATTGCGTATGAATAGTAGGATGACTTCCCTCATATAAATCATCGCCTACAAGTGGATGCCCAATATAATTAAAATGAACGCGTATTTGGTGTGTACGCCCGGTATGTAATTTAATTTCACATAGGCTCGCATTAGGTTTATGCGCAATCGCTTTATACGATGTTTTAGCGTATTTCCCCGAATTATCTACCTTCCTAGTGATAATACTTTGACTGTCTCTTGCAATTGGCGCTTCGATCACACCATCGATTGGCGTTTGACCATAACACACGCACATATATCGTTTATCTAGAGCCATCGTCGACATTAAATGATGGATATGCCCATACTTAGCAAATAAAACAATGCCACGAGTATTACGATCTAAACGTGTAACAATATGCGGTACAATCACCGAATGCATAAATTGTCCATCATTCAAATAGTACAATACGCGTTCTATCAAACTATCATGTGGATGTTCTCTTGATGGTGTACTATTTAAATGATGCGGTTTAGAAACAATAATTAAATAGTCGTCTTCATATAGCACTTCAACAGGGTTGTTGGAAGGTATTAAATACGCACTAGGTATTTCTTCAGGTAACTCAATGGTTAATTCATCACCCGGCATCATCATTTTCCTAACGGTGACATGCTTATTATTAATAATTAAAGCGCCATTAAGTTTAATGGCGCTAATTGTCTTTTTAGAGTAATGATGACGCTGTAAAAAAGACTTAAGCAGTTCATTATGCTGAATCTTATATACAAATTTCATCGACCATCTTCACTCTCTATAAATGAATCATGTACCCTTTTCCAGAATGGGAATGGTCTAAATCTAGCAAATCGAACTTTCTCGTTCGCTACTCTAAATTGGATACCATTGACATTTTTATGTTTTAAACTCACATGATCAATTGTGGTAAGTATCGTGTCGTGATTAACTGGTGTGATTAAGCATGTATGATGCTTAGGCAAAACAAGTGGTGAACCCACTGTTCTAAAAACTCTATTATTGATAGAAGCAATTTCAGCGATTTGCATGGCTTCAAGTGAAGGATGTATTAACGCACCACCTAATGCTTTATTATAGGCAGTAGAACCTGATGGTGTTGAAATACATAATCCATCACCTCTAAAACGCTCAAATTGTTTTCCACGAATACCTACATCCACAACGAGTGTCGATCCATTTTCAGTCTTCATCGTTGCTTCATTTAAAGCTAAATAACGTGTTTCATAACCATTGTCATTGTATCTCACAATAATTTCTAACAATGGATATTCAATGACTTGAAATTCAGAATTATTAATTTCGATAATTAATTTTTCCACTTCATGAGGCAACCAATCAGCATAAAATCCTAAATGGCCTGTATGTACACCGACAAACGCCACCTGTGACAACATATGACTATATTGGTGAAAAGCTTGGAGCAACGTTCCATCTCCACCTACCGAAATCACTATTTCTGGATTAACGGCATCTTCTACCATATGGAAGTCTTTCATATGATTTATCATTTTATGCTTTAATGCATTGGATTTCGAATCACCTTTTGACAAGATTGTATAACGCATCCCCACACCTCATTAGTCATGTTTTTTTGCACGTTTTTGAGAATAATATTTCTGTGCTTCTTGAATTTCATCTTTAATCTCAGACATTTCCTCGTCTAGAAGATATGCCGCTTCTGCTGCACGTTCAAGACGATGCTGAATTTCTGCTGGATAATCACCGTCATATTTATATCTAAGTGTATGTTCGATGGTAGCCCAGAAATTCATCGCTAATGTTCGAATTTGGATTTCCGCTAAAATAGCTTTCTGACCATTTAGCGTTTCAATTGGGTACTCAATAATCACATGATATGAACGATAACCACTTTGTTTCGTATTATTAATATAGTCACGTTCTTCAATCACCTTGAAATCCTGGCGCTGTCTAAGCATATTAACCACAACGTCGATATCATCCACAAATTGACACATCATTCTTAGACCGGCAATATCATACATCTCTTCACGTAGTCGATCAAATGGTATACCCCTTTTATTCGCCTTATCAATAATACTCGTAATTGGTTTTACTCGACCAGTAACGAATTCAATGGGTGAAGCATCTTCTCCAACTTCATATTGCTTACGCAAACCTTTTAATTTTACCTTTAACTCATCAACGGCTTGTTTATATGGTGTTAAAAATTGATCCCATTGATTCATATTGTTTCACTCCGCTTCACTTTAGGTCAAAAGTTTCTTCAACAGCTGAAACAAACTCCTTACCATAGTTATTATTTCCTTCAACATTCTCAAGGATATAATCTAATTCCTCTTGAAAATGTTCTAATTCCAATTCATCGTTTACAATTAATTTCTTGCCTCTATTCTCATGCAACATGGACCATGTTTCTTGAACGAAAATCAAGTAATCATACGATTGTCCATCATCTAATAAGTAGGCAAATCCATAATTATCACTATCAACAAGCATTTGCCCTACTTCTACTAACCCATCAGTTGGATCTTCTGAGTAGCAATAAATGCCATCGTCTTTAATTTTAATTTCATTTACATAAATACGCATGCTTGTTCCTCCTTATTATTCTTTACTAGTTTAACATAATTCAACTGCATAACACACGTTTGAAATGCACTTATTAATCGTTTAGTCCTGTTCAATTAACGCCGTTACGTCGCCGTTAGACACATCATTTTAAAATCTATACTTTTTTGCTCATATTTACTTATTTCACACAACTTTAATTACTTTAAATTTTGATACAACTCAGTCATAATGTATTACAATAAATGGATTACGAGGTGCTAGTTATGGCTACAAATAATGAAATTGAATTCAAACAATTACTAAATAAAGACGTGTACGATAAATTTAAGCATGCATTTTTCGAACATAAAGAACCTTTTACTCAAACAAACTATTATATTGATACGCCAAGTTTCACATTACGTAATCATAAGTCAGCATTACGTATTCGCGTTAAAAATGATACATACGAAATGACCTTAAAAGTACCAGCCGAAGTAGGTTTAATGGAATACAATCATATGGTGACGTATCATCCAAACACTGGTGATGTGATATCCACGCACACATTACCGCATGATATTCGAGACATTATTGAATCATACGGTGTTAATGACAATGAACTCACTATATTAGGTGCACTAACAACAGCGCGTCTGGAAACAACTTATCAAGACGAATTATTAGTATTAGATAGAAGTGATTATTTCGACAAGGTTGATTATGAATTAGAATTTGAAGTTAATGATTATAACAGTGGCTTGCAGAAATTTAATAAGCTATTAAATGAATTTAATCTTGAACACACTGTACCGAAAAATAAAGTACAACGTTTCTTCAATTACAAGAATCAAATTGAGAACTAATCCAACGTCATTGTAAAAAGTCAAATTACTTTTAAATGTAAAAATTCATGTTATATTAGTAATATATTAATGGAAATTGGTGATATTATGTCTAAAACGCCATACGATATTATAGGTGAAACAGCGCTCTACAATATGATTGATCATTTCTATTCCTTAGTTGAAAAAGATGATAGAATCAATCATTTGTTTCCTGGGGATTTTGCCGAAACGAGTAGAAAACAAAAACAATTTCTCACTCAATTTCTTGGTGGACCAAACCTATATACTGAAGAACACGGACATCCGATGTTAAAAAAGAGACACATGGAATTTAAAATAACAACTTACGAAAGAGATGCATGGTTAGAAAATATGCATATTGCAATAACCGATGCGCAATTTCCAGCTGGCGTCGGAGATTACTTATATGAACGATTACGTCTAACCGCAAATCACATGGTAAATTCCTAAATATAATTGAAGGTGAGTAAAACATGGCTGAAGAACTAAAAATCGTAGACAATAAAAGTCGTGAAGATGCTAATCTGTCACCTGTAAATAAAATTGAAATTTATTCATTTTTCGATCCGTTTAATGCAGATTGCTTTAAATTATCAGCGATTATTTCTAAATTAAGAATTGAATATAATCAATATATCCGTATCAGACATATTCTAAACCCTTCATTGAAAGTACTTACTAAGTGCCAAGCTCAAAGTACCTCTGATTTTGATAATATCGCCTTAGCTTATAAAGCCGCTGAATTACAAGGGCGTTTAAGAGCAGAGCGTTTTATACATTTAATGCAAAATGAAATCATCCCTAAGAAGGATATTATTACGGAAGAGATGATTTGTGACTGTATCATCAACGCAGGTTTAGATTACAATGAATTTAAAGAAGATCTACAAAAGCGCAAACTAACTGAAAGTTTAAAAATAGATTTACACATTGCTCGAGAAATGGAAATTGAACAGGCTCCTTCACTTGTATTTTTCAGTGAAGATGTTCATGAGGAAGGACTCAAAGTCGAAGGATTATATCCATATCATATATATACTTACATCATTAACGAATTAATGGGTACCCCAATTGAGAAAAACCTTCCACCAAAAATTGAGGAATATATTCAAAAGAAACAACTTGTCACTATGGAAGAATTATTAACCATTTACGAGTGGCCCGAAAAGTTATTGACCAAAGAACTAAAAAAATTGGCGTTACAACAAAAAGTTGAAAAACTTCAATATCCTGAAGGCGATTTTTGGCAATCAAAAATGCCTAGAATTTAATTAAAAACAACCAATCATTGCAGAGTCGCTTTGATTGGTTGTTTTTTTGATTGTTTAACTTAATTAAGGTTGTACAACCCCATTTTTTATTTTCACATTACTTCCTTTTTGAAGCTTATCAAATTGATGCTTTGGCAACACAACAACTCTATCTCCCTGCTTTGTCTTAATAGTCACTGTATATAATGTCTCTTTAGCTTTCATTTGATGTTTTAACATATTCATTTGATAGTTAACGCTATGTTTATGTTCTTGAGATGAATTAGCAATCATATAATAAAATAGCCAATTGTTATAGAAGTTTGTTGCCATAAATTGTGATGGTACTGAAGCATTTGAACTATATTTGTAATTAGGATTTAAAAGTGCACGTGTTTGATGATTGTAGCGACTTGAATGATATGTGTTTTTAGCTTTAGTATTATGAGCTATATTACTCGTTTTAGACGCTTGCGCTGCAGCACGTTGGCTGGACAGTCTTGATGCACGAGAAGCGTTAACTGCACTAGAGCGATTCATAGATGAACTTGAAGACGATGTCGTTCTAGTTGCTGCACTACTTGAAGATGCACTGCTTGAACTTGAAGACGATGAACTACTTGATGTGCCACCATTTGAAGTTGTAGCATGTAGCTGATGATGTGGCATTTCAAACATATAAAGTAAGCTCACAATACTAATGCAACTTATCAACTTTACTATTTTGTTCACTAAGTCGTCACCCTCCTATTTAGTTACTTGATCTTTTGAAATTACTTTTCCTTCTACATCATCATCGCCATAAGTCATATACGGTGGTCGATAGACATGTATATTTTTACCATCTTTAATGATGTAAGGTTTTTCATTACCATCGCTTAATATATGTTCATAAACATGATTTAAACTTGTGCGTTCAATATGTGGGTGCTTTTCTTTATCATTATATTTAATTTCAACATTAGGCGAATCTTCATCACCATCATTTAAGACTTCGTAATATACATACTCAAATTTTTCTGATTTCTTACTGTCATTTGATGGTTCCTTTTGTTCCCCATCGTCACAAGCAGCTAAAACAATTGTTAAGCAAATCATAGACAATAAAAAAGTAAATCTTTTCATTGATATCCCCTTTCAAATTGATTAAATATAAAATTAAATCATAACTTAATTTTAAAAATTAATATTAAAAATCATCATGTGATAGAAAAGGGGATAAAACTATTTATAAAATAAGAGATAATAAACTCAGATGGTTATTAAAAAAAGTATAAAAAAACGCCGTGTCTGATTACACGACGCTAAACAAAGGGGATGGGAGAAATTTTTCACTTCAAACAAAGGGGTATGTTTGTTATGTGATTAATTTCATGTTCATAATATAACACGGTAAAATAGGTGTTTCAATAATAAAGTCTCTTTATTTTTAAATTGTCACAAACTTGCCATATTGTAAACGTATACAGTTATTTTAAGCTTTCATTAACTTTTCAAACGCATCTAATTTTTGCTCGAAAACTTCACAAGCTTGCTCAATAGGTTCTGGAGATGTCATATCCACACCTGCATTTTTCAGAATTTCAATTGGGTAATTAGAACTTCCTTTTTTCAAGAATTCATTAATATATCTATCTACAACTGGTTTACCCTCAGTAAGAATTTGATGACTTAAACTTTGTGCGGCACTATAACCTGTTGCATATTGATATACATAATAGTTCATATAGAAGTGAGGAATACGTGACCATTCTTTGCTAATATTGTCATCTGTTTCAACAACATCACCAAAATATTGTTGATTCAATTTAGCATATTCCTCATTCATACGTGTTGCCGTCAATGGTTCACCCGCTTCTTCAATCTGATGAATTTTATGCTCAAATTCTGCAAACATTGTTTGACGGAATAAAGTCGCTCTGAATCTTTCAAGTTCTTGATTTAACAATAATAAACGACGTTCATCATCTAAATGTTTATCCATATAATCACTTAATAACGCTTCATTACAAGTTGATGCAACTTCAGCAACAAAGATTGAATAGTCACTAGAATTTGATGGTTGATATTTACGACTGAAATAACTATGTGCTGAATGACCAAACTCATGAATTAATGTATATAAGTCAGAGACAGTATCTGACCAGTTTAATAGAATAAACGGATTAGTTAAGTGTGCACCAGATGAGTAACCACCTGAACGTTTACCTTTATTCTCATATACGTCTACCCAACGATTATTTAAACCTTCTTTAACAACATCAAGATATGTTTCACCCATTGGCTCTAACGCTTTAAGCATCCATTCTTTCGCTTCTTCATAAGGCATTTCAAATTTAACATCTTTGACCATAGGTGTGTATAAATCGTACATTTTTAAGTCGTCGATATTTAATAATTCTTTTCTTAATTTCGTATATCTGTGTAATAATGGTAAATATTTATGCACGGTCTTAATCAAATTATCGTACACTTCTTCAGGAATATGGTTGTTACTTAACGCACGTTCACGCGCAGTTTTATAATGATGTGTACGTGCATTAAACACATTCTTCTTAACTTCACCTGCTAAAGTTGATCCTAACGTATTATTATAAGCACCATATGCTTTATATAAATTATTATATGCAGATTGACGTAATACTCGATCATCTGATTCTAAATATTTAATAAAAGTGCCTTGCGTTAATGGATGTTTCTCACCATTTTTATCGACCGCATCTTCAAATTCCAAATCAGCATTACTGAACATACCATATACATTACTTGGTGTAGATAATGCATCTTGTGCTTCAGTTAATAATCTTTCTTGTTCTGCATCTAAAATGTGTGGTCGTTTTTCGTTAATCAATTTCAAGTCAAATTCGTAACGTTTTAAATCATTATTCTCATTAATAAAAGTTTGTAGTTTATCTTCATCAATTTGAAGTATTTCAGGTACCAAGAAACTCCATGCTGAACTTATTTTAATGATAAGTTGATGCGCACGTGATTCAAAACCAGTATATTTATCATTTGATGTGTCTTGGTCTTGTTTTAAATGTGCATATACATATACTTTTTCAAGTTTAGTACCAATTTCATCTTCTAATGATAACGCATTGTATAACGTTTCCGAGCTATCACCTAAGTGTCCTTTAAATTGTTCTTCTTTACCTAGATAACCTTCAACCTCTTTTAATGCGGCTTCGAAAGCTTCATCACTCTCAAAAATTGTTGTTAAATCCCACGTATCATTTGGATATTTACGTTCTTGCTCTTCTCTTGTTAATTGTTGACTCATATAGTAAACCTCCTATAATAACTAATGGTATAATTTTCTCATTATTCCCTTTGAATTGCACGTTTTAACTATATTTCCTGTAATGATTAATGAGTTCTGAGACAACATGATCCATAGAAATAATGTTAAGGTACATCTGTCTAAATTTAAGAAAGTCTTTTAAACACCGATGCACATCACGTTCTTGTTGATTCAATAATTCCAATTGTAATTGCCACTGAACTGGATGATTCTCAATGTAAAGTTGATAAGGGAATATGTATCCGAAGTTACGATAAACAGCTTCATCTGACAACCTTAATTGATACATTGCACTTAAAGAAGGTTCAAGGACAGAATTTTGTCTTCTACATTGATTCAAGTAATGATGTATTTCAGATTTCATTAGCTTGAAAATGTGTTGATATGGTGGCGACATTATATTAATCTGATTCACTAATTCATTGATTTCAATGACTGTTTGTTTTGCGATAAATTGTTTGCCACCAATATGCTGAATTTGACTATATAAAACAATGCACTTGTTCTCATGATTCCATACATATAAACACCTGTTAATTGGATGTATAAAATGTGCTTGAAATGAATTGAGGTATAGCCTTCCTCTATGATATCGACAATCTTTAATCAACCAAATGACTTCCATATTCATTTGTTTAAACCCCTTTGTTCGTTCTAAGATTTCTTCTATAGTTATTCTAGAAAATTGAATTTCAATGACAAATTTTAAGTTGACTAGTATATCTGGGAATTGTTGTATCGTCGGGCAATAAGGCTCAATTTGAACGTGATAATGCTGTTGTGATAACATCTTCGCAATGAAGCACTTTACAAAGTAATGTTGTTCCGATTCTTGCTTCGCACAATAACTTACGCTATCCACTTTATGCGCGAAATGCGGGATTTTCTTTGTGCCACGTTTTAGCAATAGTTGTGATCTACAATGCGGACAAAAATAACTGTCTTGTTGCTTTGCACGATACGCATATACTTGCTCGCCTTGTTGATTTATAGCCATTAACATAAATTTCACTCACCTCAAAAGATTAAACGTTTGAGATGGTGATTTTACTTCTCAACACAAAAAAACCGAAGCAATATTCATTGCCTCGGTAAAAACCTTTCATTATTCAACCGTATCTGGGAAATAACGACGGACTTGTGCAGTGACGTTATGACTCATAATAATCTTAGCATAATCGTTTAAATACACTTCAGTTTTATCAGTTGGATATGCAAATTCTAGCATTTGACTATAACTATCATTAATAGTCTCTTGACTCACTGTTTCATCAAAGTGAACAGCATAATAATATTTATTATCATTCATATATAATAAATCTTCAAATTCATCAGTTGATAAATTATGATGATAAGCATAACTTATCACTTGTTCTAAATCATCGAATTTAACAATAACTGTTCTAATATTAGATCGTTGTTTCGTTTGCTTTTGTTCAGATTTATGCGCTTGTTTTTGTTGCGCTCTTTGTTCGAATAAGTTTTCAATACTGTCTTCATTTTCCAATGTATTTGCAAGTAATTCATTAACCTGTTCTTCAAATTGTTCATTCGCATCTTCATCTGACATATGCATAGCGTCTTCATTTTTAGATTTAGAAATCGTAACTTCCACACCTTTTTCGAAGGCATGTACTTGTATCCAAAGTGGGCCTTCAACTACGAAGTCCTCTTCTTCATTGATTTCATCCATCATTGACCAGAAGAATTCTTCGCCTCTTTTACGGTTCGTCCATAAATCTTCACGACTAAATCCTCTAGCTTCAATATCACTATAAGTTATAAATAATTTGACTGTTGTGTCATCAACGCGTTCTATTCTCATATCATCTCACTCCTTACAGTCGATGAATAGTAACCATATTGTATTAGAACGTGGTGGAAATTACAATTTATTTGTTTGATTAAATTTAACTATTTTATAATCGTTATCTATACTAACATATTCCCTTTTAGAGTTACAAAAAGGGAGTGGAACAGAATTCTTTTTAAATTCGTCGTCCCACCCCCGCAAGGATGACTAGAACTGAGAAAAGCTTAATTAAAGCGCCTTCTCAGTTCAGTCAACTACTGCAAATTTGCAAAATAGCTTCATTATATTAATTATGTCCCAGTCTCTTCATAATATTATAATCTTCAATTAAATTTTAAAATTAATCTACAAGACGTTGCGCTTCTTGTAATTGGAAAGTACGAACCTTTCTAGGTAAGAAACGTCTAATTTCATCTTCATTATAACCAACTTGTAAACGTTTTTCATCTAAAATAATTGGACGACGTAAAAGTCCAGGATTATCTTGGATGATTGCATAAAGATCTTGTAATGGTAAAGAATCAATATCAACGTTTAATTTTTGGTATGTTTTAGAACGAGTAGAAATAATTTCATCAGTTCCGTCTTCAGTCATTTTTAAAATTTGTTTGATTTCATCAATTGTTAAATGTTCAGAAAAAATGTTACGCTCCGTATATGGAATGTCATGTTCTTGTAACCATGCTTTCGCTTTACGGCAAGATGTGCAACTTGGTGAAGTAAATAATGTTACCATACATCTCACTCTCCTATTGAATGAATATTATTCATTATTTTTAAATTTATTGATTAAGAAATAATCGTTTATTTAGTCCTCTTAACCTTACAATGTAAGTATAACTATCTAACATTAAAATTAAATGAGAAAATCCTAATTTTTCTGAGAAATCTCAAATTTTCTAAAAACCTAACTTTAAAGGCTTAGAATTAACGTATAACTACATACTAACATAACTTACATTTTAAAGAAATACTGTTATAATTTAAATAATATGAATTAAAACTAAGAAAGTAGGCATCTAATATGGAGACATTATTTTCAGGAATTCAACCTAGTGGCATACCCACAATTGGTAATTATATTGGCGCATTGAAACAATTTGCTGATGTACAAAATGATTACGATTGTTATTTTTGCATTGTTGACCAACATGCGATCACAGTGCCGCAAGATAAAATCAAGTTGCGTAAACAAATACGTCAACTTGCAGCTATTTATTTAGCATCAGGAATCAACCCGGAAAAAGCGACCTTATTTATACAATCTGAAGTACCAGCACACGTACAAGCTGGTTGGATGCTCACAACAATCTCAAGCGTGGGTGAACTTGAACGTATGACTCAATATAAAGATAAAGCTCAAAAGCGAACTGATGGTATTCCAGCTGGGCTGCTAACTTACCCACCATTAATGGCTGCAGATATTGTTATTTACAATACTAACATTGTTCCAGTTGGTGAAGACCAAAAACAACATATGGAATTAACTCGAAACTTAGTTGAACGCTTTAATAGTCGTTATAATGACATTCTAGTTAAGCCAGAAATTCGCATGCCTAAAGTAGGTGGCCGTGTAATGAGTTTACAAGACCCAACTAAGAAAATGAGTAAAAGTGATGACAATCAAAAAAACTTTATTTCATTACTAGATGAACCAAACGTGGCTGCTAAGAAGATTAAAAGTGCTGTAACAGATTCAGATGGCATTATTAAATTTGATCGAGATAACAAACCAGGTATATCAAATTTATTAACAATCTACTCTAGCCTAACAAATGAATCTATTAAAGATTTAGAAGCTAAATATGAAAATGAAGGATATGGAAAATTCAAAACCGACTTATCAGAAATCGTCAAAGATTTCTTAATTGATTTCCAAAAGAAATACGATGAATTTTATCATTCAGACAAATTAGATGAAATACTAGATCATGGTCGTGATAAAGCCCAAAAAGCCTCATTCAAAACATTGAAAAAAATGGAACGCGCTATGGGACTAGGACGTAAACGATAATAATAAAAAAGTGAGATGACTTAACTCATCTCACTTTTTTATTACCTATTTTTAGTTATTTTCTCCCTTTAGGGTTAAATGCATCTTTAAGTCCCTCACCAACAAAGTTAATACTTAGTATTGTAAACATAATCATTAGTGCAGGGGGCATCCATATCCAGGGCTTAGAACTAATAATGTCGCCTTCTTGTGCATCACTTAACATGTTCCCCCATGAAGGAATGGATTTACTAATCCCAAATCCTAAAAAGCTCAAACCAGATTCTACTACAATCATTCCTGCAAAAGTTAACGTAGCTTGCACAATAACTACACTTAAAATATTAGGTAATAAATGCTTTAAAATAATTTTATGTGTGGGCGTACCAATCGATTTCGCAGCTAAGAAATATTCATTTTCTTTTTCTTGCATGACTTTCCCACGTACTAATCTAGCAATACCTCCCCAACTAAGAACGATAATAACTGCTACTAAAATAATCGCTGAGCCGTATGGATTTTTAATTTTATCACCAAGCGCAGCATTTAAAACGATTGCGAAAATTAAAAACGGAAAAAGCATTACAAATTCAGTGACACGCATTAATAGGGTATCAAGTATGCCTCCAAAATAACCTGATATGACACCTATTGCTATCCCAATTACCAGCATACCAATCGTAGAAACTAATCCAATTGTCAACGACATTCTTCCTGCAAATAATAATCTACTGAAATTATCTCTACCTCCGGAGTCGGTTCCTAATATATTTTGAGAAGTCATGTCACCTTTGATATTTAATAAATCTTGCTGATTAATAGGCAACGGTGCTAATAATGGTACAATAATTGATATAATGGCTACTAAAATTAAAAATACTAATGATGCCATAGCAATTTTATTCTTGGCAAATTTGTGTAAGGCAATCTTTGTAGGTGAAGATGCTTTTTTTACAGTTTTTAAGTGATTACGTCGTTTGGTCATCATTTACCTTTACCTCTTCTCATTTTAATTACTACGAATTCTAGGATCGACAAAATTATAAGTTATATCAGATATAAGATTTCCAAATAACCCCAAAAATGAAAAGAATAACGTTAACGCCATCATTAATGGATAATCTTGCCCAGTTACTGATTCTAAAAACAATTTACCAATACCATTAAAAGAAAAAATTGTTTCAGTAATAACCGCACCGCCTAAGATACTTACAATATCAGCTCCTAAAAACGTAATGATTGGAATTAATGAGTTACGTAAAATATGTTTATTATAAATTTTATTCATTGATAAACCTTTTGCTTTAGCAGTTAAAACATAGTCTTTATTAGCATTATCAATAATATCGTTTCTTAAATACTGAATATAACCGGCAGTTGATAATAATCCCAACGTTAAAGCAGGTAAAATCGTATGATAGAGCTTACTCAAATAGTATGCAAAACTTCCTTCTTGAAGATTAATATTGACTGACCCTTGAAAAGGAAATATCGGGAATTGAAATGCAAATAGATAAATTGCAAATACACCCGCAATAAATGAAGGAATAGCCAGCATAACGTAGTTAAAAACTTGAATAGTATAGTCTCCTATTGAATATGCATATCTTCCTGAAACAATTCCTAGAATAAACGATAATATATATGTAATTATTAGAGATACAACACCAAGCAATATTGTATTAGGCAAGCGTTCAATAATTAAATCAAATACTGGTCGCTTATATTTAATAGATTCTCCTAAATGACCATGTGCTACATTTCCAATCCATCTGACATATTGCGTTGGTATAGAATCATTGAGACCTAATTTTTCTCTCTGAGCGGCAATTGCCTCTTGCTTAACATGAGGGTTGTATTGTCCACTAAAAGGATCACCTGGTTGAATTATTGCTAAGCTAAATACCACGATTGATATCAAAAACAATAATGGTATCATTAAAAGAAATCGTTTTAAGATGAGTTTTATCATTTAGCATTCACCCTTTCAGTAAAGAAGCAAGCAACATGATGTTGTGATTTTATTTCTTCTAGTTTCGGTCCTTGCTCGCGACATTTATCTTGTGCAATCGGACATCTAGTGTGGAATGGGCATCCTTTAGGTGGATTACTTGGAGATGGTAATTCTCCCTTCAAAATAATTCTATTTCCCTTAGCCTGATTAAATTGGGGTATAGACGAAATTAAAGCCTTAGTATAAGGGTGTTGTGGATTTTTATATAACTCAGTACTATCTGCGATTTCCACCATATGTCCTAAGTACATAACACCTATCACATCACTAATATGTTTCACTACACTCAAATCATGAGCTATAAATAAATAGCTTAAATTAAATTCTTTTTGTAGATCTTTCATAAGATTTAATACTTGAGACTGAACAGATACATCTAAGGCACTCACAGGTTCATCAGCTACAATAAGTTTTGGTCTAATTGCTAGCGCTCTAGCTATACCTATTCTCTGTCTTTGTCCCCCTGAAAATTGGTGTGCATATTTGTAATACGTATCCTCACTCATCCCTACGCAGTTTAATAAATACATTACTTCATCTTTAAGTTTCTTTTTATCAACTACATGGTAATTTTGTAACGGTTCGCCTATGATATCTCCAACCATTTGCATTGGATTTAACGAAGCATAGGGGTCTTGAAATATCATTTGAAAATTTTTACGCGCTTCTCGTAATTTTTTCCCATTTAATTGCGTAATATCAACATCATTAATTTTAATTTCTCCCGATGTTATATTTTCTAATCGAACGATAGATTTTCCAAGCGTTGACTTACCACATCCTGATTCTCCTACTAAACCAAATGTTTGTCCTTTTTTAATTGTAAAAGAAACATCATCTACTGCTTTAACGTATTGTGTTGGTTTAAAAAGTCCTGATTTAATAGGATAATATGTTTTTAAATTCTGTATTTCTAAGATGTTATCCATTTTTTCTTCCCCTCTATTGGTCTAATAGATGACAGCGTACTTGACTACCATCCCTACTCATAAGTTTTGGTTCTCGTTGGTTACATAATTCCATTCTGACTTCGCATCTATTCGCAAAACGACATTGATTTTTATTAAACTCAGTTATACTGGGTACCATGCCATCAATCACTTCTAAATACTCTACACTTTCATTTAACTTTGGAATTGTACGAAGTAATTTCTTAGTATATGGGTGTTTAGGATGATTTAAAATTTGATGTAGTTCCCCAAATTCAACAATTTGTCCAGCGTACATGACGATGACTTTATCACAAAATTCCGATACGACACTTAAATCATGCGTAACCAGAATAATTGACATGTTATTTTTTTGCTGTAATTTTTTTAGTAATTCAAGAATTTGTGCTTGTATCGTTACATCTAACGCTGTAGTCGGTTCGTCAGCAATTAATAATTTTGGGTTACAAGAAATTGCAATCGCAATCATCACTCTTTGTCGCATCCCACCGGATAATTGATGCGGATAGCTATTTAGTACTTCTTCTACTCGAGCTATCCCTACTTGTTGTAACAATTCTTTAGCCAACACATATGCTTCTTTTTTCGTTTTATGTAAATGTAAAATAATAGGTTCTATTAATTGATTTTTGATTTTAAATACAGGATTCAGTGCCGTCATAGGCTCTTGAAACACCATACCGATATCTTTCCCTCTAATTTTTCGGTATTCACTTTCACTAGCATTTTGTAGCGCTTTACCGTCGAATATCATTTTACCGTGTGTGATTTTAGATATTTTTTCTGGTAAGAGTTTTACAATTGACTTATTTAAGATTGATTTGCCACATCCAGATTCTCCAACAATTCCAAGTGTTTCATTACTTTTTAATTTAAAAGAAATTTGATCAATTGTAGGGTACCAGTTATTGTTGATATTAATAGATGTTTCTAATTCATTTATTTCTAATAAATAACGATTCATGCTTTACTCCAATCAATAAACCTCGACTAAAGTCGAGGTTCATCTTTTATTCTTTAGTTATTTGATATAAATCCTTATCTGAGCCAATTGAGATATCAACATTTCTCACTTTATCATTGACTACTGTAATAGTATCTAATTGAACAATTGGTAATGCTGGAAGAACTTCATTAGTATGTTTTTGCCATTGTAGATAAATATCTTTACGTTTTTTATCATTATTACCAACTTTATTAAAATCTAACGCATCATCTAATAATTTATCTGATGTTTTATCGGTAGTACGCATTTCATTTTGTGGTCTATCCGTATGATATAAATCTGAAGGATCTGGATCAGAACCGCCTGTCCATGTTCTGAAATATACTTCCATATCTTTAGAAGCACTCGCTAAATCATCGTTATATTTACCAAACTCAACCATTTTTACATTCGTTTTTAATCCTACTTTTTCCCAGAAATCTTTAATAGCCGCAGTTCTAGGTTCAAATGTAGGGTTTGAGCCTGAATAATGTTTTAAGTTAATTTCAAAAGGTTTACCGTTAGGATCTTCTCTGAAGCCATCTCCATTTCTATCTTTATATCCTAATTTATCTAACATTTTTTTAGCTTTTTCAGGATCGTAACTATAGTTATTTAAGTCTTTTTGATCGGCTGCAATCCAATGGATAGATGGAACAAAGCTATTTAGTTCTTTACCATAACCTTGATAAAATGCTTTAATCCATTTTTTTCTATCAATTGCATATAACATTGCTTGTCTAAGTTCTTTTTCTTTATATTTAGGACGTTCTGCACCAGTTTTATTCTTCTCTTTATCATAATCATGAGATACAAAACCAATAACAGAATAGTCTGTACCTGGTGTTGATAATACTTTAAGTTTTCCATCTCCAGATTTTTTAGCTTCTTGAGCAATACTACCTGTAGTAGAATCAGTCATATCAATTTCGCCATTTTTCATAGCTTTCACAATTTGTGTTTGATCAATAACTTTTAAATTAATTTTGTCTAAACTTGGTTTACCTTGCCAATAATCATTAAATTTCTCTAATTGAACTGCTTCACCTTGAACAACTTTTGTCACCTTATAAGGTCCAATACCAATTGGATGTTTTCTGATTTTATCTGATTTCGCTAAATCTTTAACTGCTACATCGCTTAAATATTTTTTACTTAATAATGGACCAGCAAAGAAGCCTTCAAGATAGTTTACTTTCTTCTCTTTAAAAGTAACTTCCATAGAATAATCATCTAGTTTTTTCAATCCACTAATCGTGTCCGCTTTGCCTTCATGTTTTTCTTTAGCACCTTCGATGTTTTCAACGATAGGGAAATAACTACCTTCATAATCTTTGTCTGCTAAAACATTTAACGTATAAATCCAGTCATCAATTTTAAACTCATTACCATCTTGCCATTTAATGCCTTTTTTAATTGTAAATTTAATCTTCTTACCTGGATCAATATCTTTCCATGAAGCAATAAATGGTTTAGGTTTCATATTTTTATCTAGTTTAATTAATGATTCATTATAATAAGCTTCGACTGCTGAGTCTGAAGCATCTGAACTCAACACAGATGACAGTGTTCCTGAAGGAGCAGCATTTAAACCTACGTTTAATACTCCACCTTTGTGATTAGATGTTTCTGTTTTTGACATATCCTTTGAATTTTCATCCTGTTTTCCTTTTCCACATGCACTCAATACTAATACTGCTACTAGTAAGAGTATTAAATATTTACCAATGACTTTCACTCACATCAATCCTCCTGTTGATTCTAAGATGTTTTTCTTATTTTACTTCTAAAATAAAAATTAACAAGTTAAATTTTAGAATTTTCAGATAACATTTTAATTATTAACTTTCAATTAATTTAAATTTCCCACAAAAATACAACCTAACTATCTCATTCGTAGCTAGGCTGCATTTTGACACGCTTTATTCATTTTTCTTTTTCTTACCAGTTTCTCTATCAATTGATTTGTCCATATATGCATGTTTTAATGAATAATCTCCACCAATTTGATGATACTCAATACCTTTTAATTGAGGATTTCTTAATGAAGCAGCACCCTTTTGATAAATTGGTGCTACAGGTGCATCATTTAAGAAAATTTCCTCAGCTTGGCGCATAGCAGCAAATCTCTCGTTTGGTTTTTGTAGTAAACTACCGTTCGCTTTTTTTAATAAGTTGTCATATTCTTTACTACTCCAACCAGTGTTGTTTTGAGCGTTTCCTGTTGTCATCGTATCTAAGAAAGTAATTGGATCAGGATAATCTGGTCCCCAACCTGATAACGACATTGAGTAATTCATCGTCAATTCAGCTTGAACTCTTTGTTTAAAAGGTAATTGCTTAACTTTTACTGTTACTCCTGGTAGATTATTTTCAATTTGAGATTTAATAAATTCCGCAGAAATTTTAGAATCTGGTGTATCTTCAGTATTTAATGTGAAGGTAAATTCATCTTTACCTAGTGCTTTCTTCGCTTTTTCTAAATGTTCTTTTGCTTTTTTAGGATCGTACTTTAGTGGTGAATTTACAGTATCAGCATAATCTTTGCCATCTGGTGTTTTAGCTGTTCCACGTGCAGTAAAGCCATCAAACGGTTTTGCACCTGTACCAAGCACTTCATTAACATAGTCCTTTTTATTAATTGCTTGAGCAATCGCATATCTCATGTCTTTATTTTTAAATTCTGGTTGTTCTTTCTGGTTTAGTTTCAAAAAGAATGTAGATGCTAATAAACGTTTGAATAACGCTGGACTATCTTTATACTTGTCTACTTGTTCAGAAGTTATACCTGCGACATCAACAGAACCTGTATCGTATAATGAGGCACCAGCTTGTGTATCTTTCAATATTTTATAGTTGACTCTATCCAATTTAACATGGTTTTTATCCCAATAATCATTATTTTTAGTTAACATGATTTTATCTTCTACAGCCCACTTATCAATTTTAAAAGGACCATTATAAACAGTTTTATCAGCAGTAGTACCATAAGATTTACCATATTTTTTTACTACTTTTTCATTTTGTGGCATAAACGTACCAAAAGCTAACATTTGTTGAAAATAAGGAATTGGCTTTGTTAACTCAACTTGTAATGTGTAATCATCTAATGCTTTTACTCCTAAATCTTTAGGTTTTTTACCATTTTTATTTAAATTAATATCTTCTGCATTTTTCAAATCGTACATTATGTATGCATATTCTGATGCAGTTTTTGGATCAACAGCTTTACGCCATGCAAATACAAAATCATGTGCCGTTACCGGGTCCCCATTAGACCATTTTGCATCTTTACGTAATTTAATTGTCCACGTTTTTCCACCATTTGACTTTTTAGGTTGTCCTTTTGCGACACCTGGTACAGCTTCATCTTTACCATTAAGTGAATATAACCCTTCGAATACTTGATTGTAGATCGTAAATGAAACTGTATCTGTAGCTAGCGTTGAATCAAGTGTATTTATATCTGAAGAAGTGGCAACTCGATATGTTTGCCCACTATCATCATATAATCCACCACCTTTACCACATGCACTTAATAGTAAAGTAGTTACAATTAAACCTAAAATCACTTTAAAGTTAATTTTTCTCATAACAATTTCATCCTCCTTCCCCAGTATTAAACGCTTTGCGTTAGATGCTGTTCTTTTAATTGAGCCGCTTCTTCATCAGTAACAAAGACAAAATGACCAGGTCTAATTTCTTGAAGGCTTCGCTCACTATTTTTAGATTCATCATCTTTGTATGCTACACGTTTACGTGTTCTTTCACTATCTGGGTCGGGTTGTGGAATCGCTGATAACAATGATTTAGTGTATTCATGTAATGGATGATAGTATATTTCATCGGCAGAACCCAACTCTACAATTTTCCCAAAATGCATCACTGCGATACGATCTGAAATATATTTAACCATAGATAAGTCATGTGCAATAAATAAGAAAGTAATACCTCGTTCTCGTTGTAGTTTCAACATTAAGTTAACAACTTGCGCTTGAATCGATACATCTAGCGCTGAAATTGGTTCATCCGCAATGATAAATTCTGGTTCAACGGCCAACGCACGTGCAATGCCAATACGCTGTCTTTGTCCACCTGAGAATTCATGAGGATACCTGTTTGCGTGCTCTTTACTTAAACCTACTGTTTCAAGTAAATCATACACACGTCGTTTACGATCTTTTTTACCACTAGCTAATTTATGAATATCAATGCCTTCAGCAACGATATCCATTACCTTTAACCTAGGATTAAGAGATGCGTATGGATCTTGAAATATCATTTGAATTTTTTTATTGAATTTCAATAAATCTTTACGTTTAGAAATTTTCTGAATATCTTGACCTTCATATAAAATTTCTCCACTAGTGATGTCATTTAATTTAATAATTGCCTTTCCTGTTGTTGATTTACCACATCCTGACTCTCCAACTAACCCTAGTGTTTCCCCTTTATAAATGTCAAAAGAGATGTCCTCTATGGCTCTTACTTCATTTCGTTTACCTTCATTAAAATATTGTTTTAAATTTTTAATTTCTAATAATATTTCATTATTCTTATCCATCGAACGACACCCTTTCTACTTGACGTGGTTTGTCGTAATTATTAGGCATTTGGCGCTGTCTCTTCATCACCATTTCTGGTGGTGCTACTTTAGGCGCTCTTTCATCTAATAACCAAGATTTAACAAAATGAGTTGGTGATACTTTAAACCATGGTGGTTCTTGTTTGAAATCAATATCTAAAGCGTATTGACTTCGTCGAGCAAATGCATCCCCTTTAGGTGGATGTAGTAAATCAGGAGGTGTCCCTGGAATTGCAATTAATTCTGTATCATTGCTCGTAGTTAAATCAGGCATAGATGATAGTAATCCCCAAGTATATGGATGCTTTGGATCATAGAAGATTTCATCTACATCCCCCGTTTCCACCATTTGTCCGCCATACATGACAGCAACCCTATCTGCAATATTTGCTACAACACCTAAATCATGTGTTATGAATATAATTGAAGTATCAATTTTTTGTTGCAATTCTTTCATTAAGTCTAATATCTGTGCTTGCATAGTAACGTCTAAGGCAGTTGTTGGTTCATCAGCGATTAATATTTTCGGTTCACAAGCCAAAGCTGTTGCGATAACAATCCTTTGTCTTTGCCCACCAGAGAATTGATGTGGATACGCTTTGAAACGTTTTTCTGCATTAGGTAATCCTACTAAATTCAATATTTCTAGCGCACGTTTTTTAGCGTCCGCCTTATTATAATTTTTATGCTTGATAAGTGGTTCCATAACTTGCTTACCAATTTGCATCGTTGGATTAAGCGATGTCATTGGATCTTGGAATATCATTGAAATGTCTTTACCACGTAATTTAATAAGCTCATTTTCAGATTTGACGGCCAAATCTTCGCCCAAGAAATCAATTTTCCCTTTTTTTATTCTTCCAACATCCCCTTGGAATAATTTAGTGATTGCTTTTGTCGTTACGGATTTACCCGAACCAGACTCGCCTACTATTGCTAACGTTTCTCCTTTGTTCAAATAAAAATCTACGCCTCTAACTGCCTGCACTTCCCCTGCCGTAATGTCAAAGGAAACATGCAAGTCGTTTACTTCTAAAACTCTTTCTGACATACCCTTTGCCTCCTTTTTTATTTACGCATCTTAGGGTCAAATGCATCGCGTAAACCATCGCTAAATAAGTAAAAGAATAAGATGAGCAAACTTAATACTGTTGCAGGAATAAATAATTCATGTGGATGAATTAATAACATAGCACGTCCATCATTAACTAATGAACCAAGTGATGTTTGTGGTGCTGGTACACCGATCCCAATGAAGCTTAAGAATGCTTCAAAGAATATGGCACTTGGCACTGTGAACATTGAAGTTACAACAATTGCGCCTAACGTATTTGGTAAAATATGTTTAAAAATTAAGTTGAATTTTGATGCACCTAATGTTCTTGATGCCATCACAAATTCTTGATTTTTTAACTTTAAGAATTCCCCACGAACTACCCTACTCATTCCTAACCATCCGGTAATCGACATGGCTAAGATAATTGTCCATATAGACGGTTCAAATATGAGTACAAATAAAATTACGACAATTAAGTTAGGAATAGATGCAATAATTTCTAGAATACGTTGCATGATATTATCTACCCGTCCTCCGAAGAAACCGGATATTGCACCATATACAACACCAATAAAAATGTCCAGTACTGCAGCTACTACACCGATAAATAATGAAATTTGAGCACCTGTCCATGTACGTGTCCATAAATCTCTACCTAATTGATCAGTACCAAACCAGAAATTTTCTTTAACGCCTGCATCTTTATATGCGTTTGTTCCATCTGCGCCTGTTCCGTCAAATGGAAGGAAAGGTACCTGATCTAATACTGGAATCTTAGCAGGTAAATTTCGTCTTGAGACATCTTGTTCGGCATAATCATGATCACTTAATAAAGGACCAATAAAAGCCATAATAACAATTAAAACCAATCCGATTAATCCTACAATAGCCAATTTATTTCTTTTTAGTTGGGTCCAGGCATCTTGCCAGAAGTTTTTACTTTCTCTTTGCATTTCTGGTTCTCTATTTAAATCAAGCTCTCTCATTACGAAATCAGAAGCTGCAATGCCTTCAGAGGTATGTGTCATAGCCGCATTTGAATGATCATCAAATGGCTTTTCAAATTTATCATTTGCCATTACTTTTTACCTCCTTGTACACGAATTCTTGGGTCAATGATTCCGTATAAAATATCTACGATAAAGATTGAAACAATAAATAAAGTACTGAATAAAATCGTTGTAGCCATAATAACTGAGAAGTCATTTGTCGTAATCGATCTTACGAATTGGTCCCCTAATCCCGGAACACCAAATATATTTTCAATGGTTAACGTACCTGTTAGAATTCCTGCTAACATCGGTACTATGATGGTAATAATTGGTATGAGTGCATTTCTTAATGCATGCCCAAATAGCACACGCAAAGAAGAATTCCCTTTTGCTCTTGCTAATAATATGTAATCCGAACTTAAAACTTCTATCATTTCAGCTCGTATGTATCTTGCTACTGTTGCCATAACCCCTGCAGATAGTGCAAGTGAAGGTAATACAGCTGTAGCAATTCCTTCCCAACCAGCAACAGGGAACCATCTTAATCTCACTGCAAAAACATATTGAAGAAGTACGGCTAAAACGAACGATGGTACGGATACAGCGATAACTGAAATCACAGTAGTTGTATAGTCTACCCATGTATTTTGCTTAGTTGCAGCTGCAATACCAAGGATTAGACCTAAAATTATACCTATAATCATAGCGATAATACCCATTTCCATTGATGGAATCAATCTCGGTCTAATTAACTCCCATACCGGTTGATTATGATACTGGAATGAATAACCAAAGTCCCCTGTTACAACGTTCTTTAAATAATGAAGATATTGAACGGCAACCGGATCATTTAATCCATATTTTTCATTAAGAATAGCCTTTTGTTCAGCACTTAATTTTGCATCATTAAACGGTGAACCTGGCATCATTTTCATTAAGAAAAATGTAATCGTAATAATAATAAACAGCGACAAAAACATGTACCCCAATCGTTTTAAAACATATCGCGTCATTACTCCGCCCCCTTTTAAATTTTCAAAATTAACATTCCCTTCAAAATTTTCAGAAATATTTAGTAATATTATATATACAATTTTCATACAATTGCAATATAATTTTCACAATATTTAAAAATTGAATTGTAAAATAAATGTTCTTTTTACTGTTTTGATATTATAATCTTATGTTTTAGATTTAAGATATTATTCTTTATACGAATACGTTAAACTAGTATTAACTTCATCAGGGGGTATACAAATGAAACATAAAAAAAGTTGGGGGCTCTGGTTGTTAAGTACTCCTATGATTACATTGATAATTTGGTTAATCTTTTCTAACCATTCCTTTATTTCATACATAAATACATTATTTTATCTATCACTTATAGTCTTTATACTCGTTTTCATTATTTTATTAGTTCAAGAAGGCATTTTCGATGCTACAAGTTATGGTTTTCGACGTATTCGTTATCAAATGTCTCCACGTGCAAAGAAAAAGACAATGGAACATGATGCGTTTTTTAATCCTTCACAAGTCAAAAAAGAGGTTTATTTTATATCATCATGGATTTTTCCTGCGCTAATCATCAATAGCTTATACTTTGTATTAACAATCATCATTTCCATTTTTTATTGATAAAAAGGTAAAAAAATAGCGAGGGTGGGACAGAATTCTTTTTAAATTCGTCGTCCCAGCCTCGCTATTTTATGTTATTAATCTTCAAATTTTTTAAATACTAATACTGCGTTGTGACCACCAAAGCCAAGGCTATTACTCATTGCATAAGTAATTTCTAAATCTTGTGCTTCATTTGGAACAATATCAAGATCACATTCAGGATCTGGTGTATTGGCATGAATCGTTGGTGCAACTTTAGAATCACGAATTGATAATGCTGAGAAGATAGCCTCTAAACCACCTGTGGCACCTAATAAGTGACCAGTCATTGATTTAGTTGAGCTAACTTTTAAATGATTAGCGGCTTCTCCAAATGTATTCTTGATTGCTCTAATTTCATACATATCACCAACAGGCGTACTCGTACCATGTGCATTTAGATACTGAACATCTTTTGCTTCAATACCAGCATCATCAAGTGCTGCTTGCATTGCGCGTGAGCCACCTTCGCCTTCAGGTGCTGGAGCTGTAATGTGATAAGCATCACCTGTTGAACCATAACCAACAATTTCAGCATAGATTTGAGCACCACGCGCTTGAGCAGATTCTAATGATTCAAGCACTAAAATTCCGGCACCTTCACCCATTACGAAACCATCGCGGCCTTCTTGGAATGGACGACAAGCTGTTTCTTTATCATCATTCGTAGATAATGCTCTACTAGCACTGAATCCTGCAAGTGCCATATGCGTAATCGGCGCTTCTGTACCACCTGTAATCATCGCATCTGCATCGCCACGTTGAATGATTTTAAAAGCTTCACCAATAGAGTTAGTGCCTGTTGCACATGCTGTAACTGTAGAACCATTTGGTCCTTTTGCACCTAAATCAATCGATACCTGACCAGTTGCCATATCAGGAATTAACATTGGTACGAAGAATGGACTTACACGTCTAGGCCCTTTCTTTTGAAGCGTCGTATGCGCTGTTTCAAACGTTTCCATACCACCAATGCCTGAACCGATCCATACACCAATGCGATTAGCAGTTTCTTCATTGATATCTAGCTTAGCATCTTCAACTGCTTGACGTGCTGCAACTACCGCATATTGAGTGAAACGGTCCATACGGCGTGCGTCTTTCTTTTCGATATGATCTTCAATATTAAAATCTTTAAGTTCACCTGCTAAATGAACATTATAATCTTCTGTATCTACTCTAGTAATTGTATCGATACCATTAACACCTTTTAAGGCATTTTCCCAACTTGTTTGGGCGTCATTGCCAATAGGTGATAATGCACCCATACCAGTAATTACAACTCGTTTATTCTCAGTCATACATTAAATCCTCCTATTTACCCCATTTGATAACCATAGCGCCCCATGTTAGGCCACCACCAAAACCTACTAACACGAGTGTGTCATCATCTTTAATTCTTCCATTCTCTAATTCTTGTGAAATACTTAATGGTATTGAGGCAGCAGATGTGTTACCAAAGCGATTAACAGATACACTCATCTTTTCTCTCTCTATACCAAGTCTTTCTCGTGCTGATTCCATAATTCTAATGTTTGCTTGGTGAGGAATAAACATATCAATATCATCAGATTTTAGTCCTGCCTTGTCAACAACACGCGTTGAGGCTTCACCCATAATTCTTACAGCAAACTTAAAGACTTCTCGTCCGTTCATAACTAGTTTACCAGTATCTTTATTTAAGTATAAGTATTTTCCACCGGTACCGTCAGATCCCATTTCATAGCTAATGATACCTCGGCCTTCTGAAACCTCACCAATAACTACTGCACCAGCACCATCACCGAATAAAACGGCTGTTGAACGGTCTGTTAAATCTGTTATCTTAGATAATTTATCTGCACCGACTACAAGTATATTTTTATAGTCGCCTGATTGAACATATTGTTTTGCCGTTATCATTGAATACATGAATCCAGAACAAGCTGCTAATTGATCCATAGTAGGTACTTTACGCGTACCTAATTTTTCTTGTAACATATTGGCAACTGATGGAAATGGCATATCTCCAGTAGCACTTGCCACAATAATCATATCTATATCAGCTGGTGTGAGTCCTGCATCTTCAATCGCTTTTTTACTAGCTTCAAATGCTAAATCAGATGTATCTTGCTCTTCACTTGCCCAACGTCTTTCTTTAATACCAGTCATTTTAGAAATCCATTCATCTGAAGTTTCTAAAAAACTTTCGAAATAAGCGTTATCAACGACTCTCTCTGGTGCATATGCACCAAATCCTTTTATACCTACGTTCATGAACGTACACCTTCTTACTTCAATTTTTAATACCAGGTATTAATTTAACACACTTTTTTATCTCTACTCAAGTAGTTACCCTTTCAAGATGATGATTTTCTACTAAATAAAAAAGTACAAAGTATAATCAGTTATTTGCTATCTCTATACAAAACGACTACTTTACATTAAAATGGAAGTATATAAATTATGGAGGTCATCGGTATGAAATACCTCGTAACTTTTATTTGGGCAGTCATCCTATTACAAATGGTTAACTTTGTATTGAATAGTTTAAATGGCGGTGGATCATTAAACTTTATTACGCCATTAATTCTAGCAGTTGTCTTTACAATTGTTATTGCTATTTTAGGTGCAATGATAAAACCAGATGACTTTACCCGCCAAGGTAACAGACATATTTAATAACATAGCATGTTTATTAAAGAAACAAATGCGATAAGTGAAACAAGTACACTGTTTCATTTATCGCTTTTTTAATTTGATAATAAAGCACCTAAACTACTTATGGATGCCCTTCAGCCCCCATCAATAATGCTAATCTGGTTTTCACCACTATGTCTGAAAAGTAACGTTGCTTTCTACTTGTAATAGTCATTACCCAAATTATCCCAGTATAATGATTAATATAAATATTACTTATACTTAAACAGATCCTATACCTTACCTTTTCCAATTCCATTTACAGGGTTAAAATCAATCTTTATTATTCAAACTGACTTACCACTTTTCTTTACCTACATCTTGTCCATAATCTATTTCCTCTTCACTATATATACCGCCATTTTTATAATAATTATGAACTTGTTCTTTTATTGATAGTTCCTTTTTAGAAAATACAACCTTTCCATCATTAGTGACATATACGGTTAAATCATCACCAATCTCCAAATCAGCTTGCTTTAAAATTTGTTTATTTAAACTAATTGCTTGACTATTACCATTTTTAAACACTTTTGCGGAATTCATTTTAGATTGCCCTTTTCTTTTTGCTTAATATTATATATAAAATGTACTTACTTAAGCATATGTTTTGTTATCTTACATATTGTTTCTCAAATAGTGTGGGTGAGACGCCCCTAGGAATAGCATCAGCTTAAGACAAGACTCTAATCAAAAAGCAATTCATCACAACCTACAAGACTTTGAAAAAGGCTTCTAAAGTGATGAATTGCTTACCCTTTCTAACCATTGGCTTAAGCCATGCCTAGGGCAAGCGAACCCAACACTATACAGAAACGCATATGACATCAAAAATATAGTTTATTAAATTGAGATGTCTGTATCTCAAATAGTGTGGGTGAGACGCCTCTAGGAATAGCATCAGCTTAAGACAAGACTCTAATCAAAAAGCAATTCATCACAACCTACAAGACTTTGGAAAAGGCTTCTAAAGTGATGAATTGCTTACCCTAACTAACCATTGGCTTAAGCCATGCCTAGGGCAAGCGAACCCAACACTATATAGAAACACACTAAACTTCACAAAAAAACCTAGAAAGTGCGCATCACACTCTCTAGGTTTCCCATAATCATTCATTATTCATTTTCAGGTTTTTGTACATCGAAAGTTAACGCATCGTTGCCATCTAAATCTACTTTAATTAAAGTACCCTCTGGCATACTTTCTTTAATCATCATACGTGCTAATGGTGTTTCAATTTGACGTTGTACAAAACGTTTCAATGGTCTTGCACCAAATTGTGGTTCATAAGCTTCTTCACCCAACCATTTTTTCGCGTCATCAGAAACTTCAATAGAAAGTCGTTGATCCATTAAACGAATATTTAATTGAGTTAAAATTTTATCAACAATCATACTCATATCGTTAACAGATAATGGTTTGAATAATACAATATCATCCATACGGTTTAAGATTTCAGGTTTAAAGAAAGCATGTAAGCTATCCATTACAGCTTTTTCAGTGTCTTCAGTAATTTCACCTGTATCTTTGACATTCTCAAGTAATACTTGAGAACCGATGTTACTAGTCATAATGATAATTGTGTTTTTAAAGTCAACACTACGTCCCTTAGAATCAGTTAAACGACCTTCATCTAAGATTTGAAGTAACACGTTGAATACATCACTATGTGCTTTTTCAACTTCATCAAGCAAGATTACTGAGTATGGGTTACGTCTAACCGCTTCAGTTAATTGACCACCTTCATCATGACCAACATAGCCTGGAGGAGCACCAATTAATCTAGAAACAGAGTGTTTCTCCATATACTCACTCATATCAATTCGAATCATATGTTTTTCAGAATCGAATAATGATGCAGCTAATGATTTAGCCAATTCAGTTTTACCTACACCAGTTGGTCCTAAGAATAAGAAACTACCAATTGGTCTATTAGGGTCTTTAATACCTGCACGTGCTCTTACAACAGCATCAGATACCAAGTCTACCGCTTTATCTTGACCTACCACACGTTCGTGTAAAATATCACTTAAACTTAATAATTTTTCTCTTTCTGTTTCAACTAATTTAGAAACTGGAATACCAGTCCATTGACTCACAATGTCGCCAATTTCTTCGTCAGAAACGACTTCACGAATCATGCGTTCAGTATCACCTTGTTCATCTTGGTATGCTTCTTCAAATGCTTTTAACTCTTTTTCTAATTGAGGAATGGTACCATATTGTAATTCAGCTGCTTTTTCAAGATCGCCTTTAGTTTGTGCATCTTCTAAAGCTTGACGACTACGGTCTAATTCAGCACGTTTTTCTTGTACTTTTGCGATTTTTTCTTTTTCTTGTTCAACACGAGATTGTAATGATGCTTGTTTTTCTTTTTCATTTGAAAGTTCTTCTTGTAGTTCTTCTAAACGATGTTTACTAGCATTATCAGATTCATTTTTTAATGCACTTTCTTCAATTTCTAATTGCATGACACGACGGTTCACTTGATCTAATTCAGTTGGGTTTGAACCCATTTCAGTACGAATTGTGGCACAAGCTTGGTCGACTAAGTCGATGGCTTTGTCAGGTAAGAATCTATCAGTAATGTAGCGATCTGATAATTCAGCTGCTGCTACTAAAGCACGGTCTTGAATGCGTACACCGTGATATACTTCGTAACGTTCTTTCAAACCACGTAAGATTGAAATTGTGTCTTCTACGTCTGGTTCACTTACGCCTACTTTTTGGAAACGACGTTCTAATGCAGAGTCTTTTTCAATATATTCTCTGTATTCATTTAAAGTAGTAGCACCGATACAATGTAACTCACCACGTGCTAACATCGGTTTCAACATATTGCCGGCATCCATTGCACCGTCTGTTTTACCTGCGCCAACTAACATGTGAATTTCGTCGATGAATAAGATGATTCGTCCATCAGACTCTTTCACTTCTTTAAGCACTGCTTTAAGACGTTCTTCGAATTCACCTCTAAATTTCGCACCCGCAACTAAGGCACTTAAGTCTAATTCGAAAATTGTTTTATCTAATAATGATTCAGGTACGTCTTTACGTACAATACGTTGTGCCAAGCCTTCAACAATCGCTGTTTTACCTACACCTGGTTCACCAATTAAGACTGGGTTATTTTTCGTTTTACGACTTAAAATTCGAATGGTATTACGAATTTCTTCATCTCTACCAATAACAGGGTCCATTTTACCTTGGCGTACCTCTTCAACTAAGTCACGACCATATTTCTCTAAAGCTTCATAATTTACTTCTGGATTTTGTGAAGTCACATGATTTCCCCCTCTAACTTTAGTTATAATTTCTTTTACAACTTCTTCTTTATTTCCAACAATCTGTTTTGTTGTGTCATCGATATCCATCGCAGCACGTAGGACGTGTTCCATTGAGATATAGTCATCTTCGTATTCTTTCATGTATGATTCAGCTTTATTTAATAATTCATTCGATTTTGAACCAATATATTGTCCGTATTGAATATTATCTCCTTGTACTGAGGGATATTTTTTTAATTTTTCGTTATATGCTTGATTTAATTTATCTGTATCGATATTTGCGCGTTCTAATATACTTTTAAATAAACTATCAGTTTCTTCTAAAGTTCCTTTTAAAATTGCTTCGATTTCAATGTTTTGTAATTCGTTTTCTTTACTTAATTCAATGGCTTTTTGTAATGCACCTTGAATTGCATATGTCATTTGATTAATATCCAAATTTTTCACCCCTATTGATTTGATAAGAGCAAGGCCAAGTACTTCTTCGTTTTTGACTTTGACTTTCTTTGACCTTAATTATATTATAGACCCTCTTAAATAATTAATCAACAGTTATACTCAACTTTTTTATTTTACTAAAATAGCTTGTACATGCATGTTTGACGCGCTTAATAAAGCGCTTTTATGCTATGTTTTATCACAGTTCCTTCTAGTATAAACATCAAATAATCGTCAAACTAAATAAGAGACTGAAACGGAATTCTTATCGAATTTAGGCTCTATAATAAAATGGACTGATGACAAAATTCATCAGTCCAATTTTTATGTTTTTAATACAAAAATGGCGCAATCACCTCTATAATTATTAGTTACCACAACAAATAAAAAAT
>NZ_JAESLA010000017.1:0-18235 GCF_017892405.1 Staphylococcus sp. GDY8P85P
AACATTATGTCCCGGACTCATGATTATTGTTATACCGGTCGCACAGTCACTTCGTTTACATTGACATGTGCTGGTTGTGTTAGTGCATAAACTATCGCATCTGCTATGTTTTCAGGATCTAGTTTCTTACGACCACCAAAGTCACTATGTTCTGTCATTGGTGTATCCACCATACCTGGTAAGATGCTTGTCGTTTTAATACCTGTTTTAGCTAATTCCTTTTCTAAGCCATTAAAAATCATCAGTACGGCAGATTTCGTTGCACTATATAAGGCACTGGCTTTAGAAACTTCATTCGCAGATATTGAAGCTAAATTCACAACATGTCCTGCTCCTTGTGCCTCGAACTTAGGTAATATCGCATTCAGACTATATAGAAGGCCTTTAATATTTGTATCTACCATTGCATCCCATGCGTCAACTTGATAGTCTGTGATTTTAGAAGAGCGCATAAGACCTGCACAGTTAACAAAGATATCGACCTGTCCAAATCTATCGATGGCTTGCGCAACTAATGCATCAACGTCTGTTTGAATGGTTACATCTGTAGGTACAATGTGTACGGCCTCTTCATTTAATGTTTGTGCGACTTGGTTTAATTTATCTTCATTACGTCCAGCTAAGACGACTTTGACACCTTGTGTCGCAAGTGCTTTCGCTGTTGCTGCACCAATACCGCTACTTGCGCCAGTAATAATTGCTACGCGTCCATTTAATTCTGTCATTTCACTTCATCCTTTACTATAGATTCATTGAATACATTACCATATTTCATATACATTAAACCTTCATAACTGTTCCCGGGAAATATTATCATGAAAACACTGAGAAGAATTGTAATCTTTATGAAAACGTATTAAAGTTAATGTATATACTTAAATCATTGGGCATATATAAAGATAGGAGGAGTCGCAATGACATTTGAAGAACGTATTCAAGCGTTACGCGCTGAAAAGAGTAGAACAAGTTTCTCATTCCATTTCATCGATTTATATAGTGAGGATGAATGGATGAATATGAGCGTGAAACAACGTACACGCCAAGAAAGAGAATTTATCGCACAATTGGACGAAATACCACGTGTAAGAATGCCATTCTCTAGTCAAGAAGGGTATAAATTCAAGTTATATAATCAAGAATACCAATACAATGAAGTTAAGAAGAATTTCAAAGATTTATAATATGCAAAGGGAGCAAGACAGAAATAATGTTTTCTCAAAATTTATTTCGTTGTCCTGCTCCAGCAAGGATGACTAGGTTTGAAAAACGCTTGATTGAAGCGCATTTTCAAATCAGTCATTTACTGTCAAAATGATAAAGAGGCTGAGACATTTGAGTATGTCCCAGCCTTTTTCAACACATTATTCCAGAATGATTAGGGGTATATTTATGGTATGCCTTCGACTGCTCACCAACGAAGGCATATAAGGTTCTTGAATGTTAATAGGAGGCCATTCAATTTGAATTAATTTGTAACGAGTGTTTTACGTTCGAGTCCATAGTAATATAGTCGTTCTGCATCAATGTACGGAATAGAATCGATAGTCAAGTAGCCATCTTTAATATCACCGATCATTCCTTGATTAACACCAGTTTTTAAATAAATTTCGTAACTGCCTTCATCAGAAAAAACAACTTCTTCAATTACTTTTCTCATCAGTATCACTTCCCATTACTTATTCCTTACAATTCTTATCATACACCCTTTTAAAAAATTTTAAAGTCTTTTGTGATACTTTTCACAAATAGTTCACTTTTTTGAAAATGAAAGTAATTGAAGGGATTTATGTATGTGGAATATACATGGCATTCAGTATTAACATTTGCTTGTTTTTGTTGTGACAATTTCATATTGAAAAAACTATAAAGTAGTTCTTAGATAGATATTCACTTGCTTAAGTTATTTCGCTTTCCTGCGGGAAAGGCTCAAGCCTGTAGTCTTGAGACACTTTCTTTTCCGCTAGGAGTCTTATAACTTCGCTACGTTATCTATCTTAGAACTACTCACCAATGCGCTAAAGCACTTAGGTTCAGGTAATTATACTTTTATGTTACCCCTCTTAACTATGATGTATATTCTATGGTTTAATTAATATGGTAACACTTAATATTTTTACGATTTAAAATATAAAATCATGGTTTAACATTAAATATTTTAAATTGAATACACTCGGCATTAAAGACTTTCTCTATTAAATCCTCTACACTTTCAAATTCATCATAGTTTTCATATGGATCAATAATATAAAACTTAGGTGTTTTACTATTTAATCCTATAATTCTGAATATCAAATATTTTTGAGGGTTCTCATACATGGCATATATTTCATTTAATGATAAGTAAAAAGGTTCATCCTCTTTTTTAGATTTAGTGGCTTTAATTTCAATATATTTTTCAACTGGACTATCTAAATTTTGAGGATCAAAAGCAATCATGTCATATCCATATCCGTGTAGTTCACCCATAGATGTATCAATTGTATTAATAAATTGTTCTTGTAAATTTTTATCAGATATATTTTTTTCAATTAAATTCATAAAATATTGATAAGCTAATTTTTCTCCAATTTGCCCTGTTATTTTGTTTTCTTTATGGGCTTTTTCAATGTCGTCATCAGTTTGTTTTTTAGTAGAGGTCTTATATTTTTTTACATATGTTGAAGCTTTAGGTTTATCTATTTGAGACATTTGAATATTTTTATTTTCATTAATACTTTCATTAAGTTCTTTAGTCTCTATTATTGTTACTATTTCATTAATATTTAATAATAACGCGTTATATTCATTTATATTAATTTTATTTACTAATCCGTTAAGTAATTTAATCATTTCTTTGTAGTCTGAAATCATCATATCCTCGGTATACACTTCAGTCTCAAAATCATAATACTTATAAATAATTGAACCGTGAGCATATCCACTTGGCAAATCCGATTTATCATATTTACTATCCTTATTATTTGAATAATAAAATCTACCTACTTCAAAGTTATTATCATCCAGATATGACGCTAAATACTTTGAAAGGGCAAGTGCTTTTTCTTTAGCTTTTTTTACACCCAAAGTTTTTTCTTTAATTTCGCTCCAACCTTGATTTAAAGAGAGATATACCCCTTTGCCTTCGGGGTGAAATAAATAAACAATGTAATAACCTTTTTGAGTGCTTTTAGTTATATTAGTGTTAAAGGTAGTAACCCATGGAACCATACTATAATTTCCCTTTCCAACACTTCCAGTAGTTAAAAGGTCTTTATTATTAGATAAATTTTCTAGCTGTTTGGGCAATAATTCTTCAATAATTGATGAATACTTGTCACTTAGGTCCCAATCTTTATTCGTTCTGACATCCTCGCTATTTTTCATTTTTATCAAATTCAAAACATTTTTTATATCTTTTATCATCTTGAATCCCTCTAATCATTATGTATATTACATATATTATTATATATTCAAAATAATAAAAGACACCATAGTGCAATTTAATATCTAACTAATTACACTATGGTGAACATTAATGTTATTCTTCTACAATATATCTATATATATCATCTCTAATTGATGTCTTCATAGTAAAATTCATTGTTACTACTCTATCACCAATATCTCGAATTTCTTCTTTAGCTGTTCCTTGGATGTATTCTGCTTCTCCTAAATAATAATGAAGTCTTCCTTCAGCATCACTTTTCTTTACAAAAATATAAACTTTTTTATTTTTCTCTTTATGGTTAATAATATCTTGTATTTCATTACTTTTTAATGATGCATTTGCTCTTGAAACCCAAGCTAATTCATCTTGGCTTATGAAATGATCTTCATATTTAATATTATCTTCTATATCTTCAGATTTTTTATATGTAATAAATACTGGAATATGATCATCTAACACTCTATAACCATAAATGTTATTACTCATATTTTTTTCATCATTTCTCCAGTTTACTAATTTTAGAAAATCTAATCTCGAATATTGATTATAAAGGATTAAGTCATTCCCTGAATTTTGAAACTTCTCATTATAATATTTAGCTAAACTAATTAAATCGTCTACATATATTTGATATTGCATATCTGCCAAATATTTTTTAAATGAAGCGCTCAAACTATATTTATTTCCATTCTTAGTTATAATTGGATTACCATATCTCGCATGTTCTGCTTGACCAAAATATTCTAATGTTAATATTTTTAAAGAAGTGTTAATATCCTCATTATTAAGATGATTCAATTCATCATATATTTCTTCACCTATTTGACCTTTATTGATTATATATTCAAGTACTAAATAATCCGAATTTTTTAATCCAGGTGATATTTCTCGTGATAAGAAACACAAATTTTTTGTTGCATCATCTGAGAGTTCCAATTGCGTATAGTTATATTTTTTCAAAAATTCATGATAACTGCTAAATTTAGATAATATAACCTGTGGATCAATTGAATTTTGTTTAATAAAGTCCATGAGCAATGGCATACGACCTATTCGCTCTTCGACTGTCTTGAAAGCATCGATAATAATCTTAACACTATTTAATTTAGCATTATCGATTGAATCATAGATTTTTTTCTTAGCTATTTCTTCAAAGTTAATCGTTGATATACCTTCTATTTGATTAGGATTACTTAGAAATTGACGGTATGCATTTTTATTTTGTGATTGATTGTCTGATAATGCTATTGGAATGAGATAATTATTTTTATAGTTTCCTATGAAATCTATGATTGTAACATATTCTTTTTCAGAACTTTTTCTCAATCCTCTACCTAACTGTTGTATAAATATAATACTAGACTGCGTGCCCCTTAACATTATAATTTGATTTACTTCCGGTATGTCTATACCTTCATTGAATAAATTAACTGTAACGATATAATTAATTTCACCATTAATTAGTTCATTTGTTACTTTCATTCTTTTATTAGGGCTATCACTACCAATCAATGACTTACTTGGAATATTTCTAGCTGTCAGCATTTCTGCTATTTCAATAGCTTCTTCTTTTCTACTAACAAATATTAAACCTCTTAACTTATCGCCTGAAAAACCGTAATAATCAGCTTTTTCAACTATATGATTAATCCTCTCTTCAGAGGTTAAATCTTTCAAATCTGTAAAATCATCACTTTCTACTCCGTTGTGTACGTAATCCGTCACTCCATAGTAATGAAACGGACAAAGTATTTTACTTTCTAAAGCTTTAGGTAATCTAATTTCATATGCAATATTATTATCAAATAATTCGAATATGTTACCATCATCTGTTCTCTCGGGCGTTGCTGTCATTCCTAACATAAAATCAGGTTTAAAATAGTTGAAAATCATTTGATATGTTTTAGCATCAGTTCGATGTGCTTCATCAAACACAATATAATCAAACTCATCACTTTCGAAATTTTTATAATTATCATTTCTACTTAATGATTGAATAGTTGCAAAAACATATTTTGCAGTATTTTCTTTTTGAGTTCCTGTATATAAACCAAAGGATTGCTGATTTTCATGCGGGAATACTTTGATAAATTCTTGACGCGCTTTCTTTAAGATACTTTCATTATGAACAATAAACAAAAATTTATTAGGTCTATAATTTCTCACATCTAGAGCACATAAAATAGTTTTACCTGTACCAGTAGCTGATATAACTAACCCTTTATGTTCACCTGTCTCTCTTAATTGACTTAAAGACATTAAGGCCTCTTCTTGCATTATATTTGGTTTGATTTCATTGGTTTTTTCGAATTTATTTAATAAAGTGTTTTGTTCATTATTGATTTCAAATAAGTTTTTATAAAGTTTTGGACTAAATGATTGCTCATAGTTTTCGATCCATTGTTCATTTAAAGGTGTACTATTACCCCATAACTCTTCAAATTGATATTTAATGTTATATATTAAATCCCCATTTTTATGAGTTGATAACAATACATTATGTTCATAATTTACTTTCATCGCAGTTGATGTTAAATTAGAGCTTCCAATAATCATAGAAGAATAGTTATCATGCTCAAAAATGTAACCTTTTGCATGAAAACCTTCAATATCAGTTAAACGTACTTCAACATTATTTAACTTCAATAACTCTTTATACATCTTTGGCGTATTAAATCCTAGATAATTTGATGTAATTAGCTTCCCTTTTATGCCCTTTTTGTTTAAATCATAGAGTACTGATTTTATACTCGCTAACCCACTTTCAGTAATGAAGGCTACTGAAATATAAAATGCCTTACATTTATTTAACTCATTTAAAATCGTAGTTAATACATTTTGATTTCTATCATTAATTAATATTTTAGGGTTTAGATTGCCTTCATTAACAACGTTTTTATCTATAAAGCCCTTATTTAAAGACTGCTTTAAATTTTCCACAATATTATTATTCATTATTTTCACCAGTCGAAATCAATTCTACAGCAGGAATATCTGCTGGCGCCCATTGAAGTGTCTTTAATTCATCTATATGTAACCATTTGATCTCTTTGTGCTCAGTTAACGTCGGCATTTGATTATTTAAGGTACATTTAAACGTCGTTAATTTTACAATACCAAACTCATATTCATGTTCTGTTGTAGTCACTTTTTCCCCAACTACTAAATCACATTTCATTTCTTCTTTTATTTCTCTGATTAATGCTTCTTTTTCTGATTCTCCAGACTCAATTTTGCCACCTGGAAATTCCCACATTAATGGTAATGACATATTCTCACTACGTTGTGCACATAAAACTTTACCCTCTGAATAAATTATTGCACCAACAACATTTATAACCTTTTTCATAGAAAACACCCACACCTTTTACTTTTATTAATTATAATTTTATCAAAACTTATATGATCATCAATGCTCTAATTTAAAGTTCACATTTGTTTTTCAAAATTTATATCAATCTTTTTAAATTATAATTTTGAAATCATATTACATAATGATAACTCAACAATTTATTGATACTTTCAGTCCATTTTTTGATAACGTATACCTTAATGCTTGGTTTATAATTAACTTACATTAGATCGATCTGATGTACGAGGATATGAGGTCCTCAATTGATAAAATTCGTTAGAGGTTCATCTTAACTGGAGAGTAAGATGGGTCTCTTTCTTTTTTTCTATATTTTTTTGAATGAAGTAAAAAGTTTGATATTTTTAGCTAAAGTTTTGATATTGGGAGCGGTATTCTATTTGAATAATATATTGTACAATTTAAGTGTATTAGATTTATATCTAATACACACAGGTTTTGAAGAGGCTGGGAAATACAACCATTACATATTATATTTCCCGACAGCTCATCTTAGCGGAAACTGGGATGAGTTGGTTTTATAGTTTTTGAAATATTTGTTCATAATACGTTTGACAAGTCAGTCAACTCAACATGAATCAACAGCCTAGATTACGTAATCTAAAGAAGAACCCATAATTCTTTATTCAATGTCAGGATGTATTATGATCGGTGTTTCGAGGAATACGCAATTACATGATGCTAATTAATACTTACTCTCTGATGCTTTATCTAAGTATTAATTAAAGCGGAATCGCTTTTAGAGAAATATGAGCGTGATGTATGGGGATACATCAAAGTTGAACCCCATAAACATTTAAGCTGATCACTTAAGTGTTTATGGGGTCTTCTTTTGCATTTACGGCTATAATCCTAATTCTTTAATAAACTGAACCAGTTCATCTTTCATCTTTGGATCTTTCAGGGCATACTCGATTGTTGTTTTAACGAATCCTAATTTCTCGCCAACATCATAACGATCACCGTCGAAGTCATATGCATATACAGGAATATCACTATTCATACGTTCAATCGCATCTGTGAGTTGAATTTCGTTTCCTGCGCCTTCTTTTTGTGTTTCGAGGTAATCAAATATTTCTGGTGTTAAGATGTAACGACCCATGATGGCAAGGTTCGATGGTGCTGTACCTTGTTTCGGTTTCTCAACAAATTGTTTGACTTCGTAACGGCGTCCTTCTTTTCCTAGTGGATCGATAATACCATATCGATGTGTGACACTCTCTGGCACTTCTTGAACACCAATGACTGAATGGCCTGTTTCTTCATAAACGTTCATCAATTGTTTAATTGCAGGTGTTTCTGATTCAACGATGTCATCACCTAATAAGACTGCGAAGGGTTCATTCCCTATGAATTGACGAGCGGTATGTATCGCATGGCCTAATCCTTTTTGTTCTTTTTGTCGAACGTAGAAGATGTTTGCTAAGTCTGTTGAATATTGTACTTTCTCTAGTAACTCATCTTTACCTTTGGCTTCAAGAACCATTTCTAATTCTTTTTGGTTGTCAAAGTGATCTTCAATTGCGCGTTTATGTTTACCAGTTACGATGATAATATCTTCAATTCCTGCACGTGAAGCCTCTTCCACTATGTATTGAATTGTTGGTTTATCTAAGATTGGAAGCATTTCTTTCGGCATCGCTTTAGTAGCTGGTAAGAATCGTGTCCCTAGACCAGCAGCAGGTATGATTGCTTTTTTTATCTGTTTCAAACTCAAGTAACTCCTTTGCACATTGTGTCTTTTATATCATTTTTTAGTTTATCACGCTTTGGAAGTCTTTCCTAGTGATAGCCTATGATACCCCATTGTTTGAGGATGCTTTTAAGTTCTATTCTAGAATTTTGTAACAAATCTAAATCAATATCGTTCGCTATTGAAAACGCGCATTATATCTTTCTTTAGTATTGCTATCTAGACTTATAACCTATGGTTAAAAAAATTGCCACTCTAACGAGCGACAATTATTATTACATATTATACAAACAAACTAATGAATAAGATAAAGATGATACCTGATACAGAAATAATGGTTTCAAGTAATGACCATGTTAGGAATGTTTCTTTTACGGTTAAACCGAAGTATTCTTTAAACATCCAGAAGCCTGCGTCGTTAACATGAGATAAGATAACACTTCCGGCGCCTATTGCGAGCACAACGAGTGCAACGTTTACGTCAGAGTGTTGCAATAATGGTAAAACGATACCTGTGGTAGAAATGGCAGCTACTGTAGCTGAGCCTAATGCGATACGTAATACGGCTGCTACAATCCAAGCAAGTAAGATTGGTGACATGGTTGAACCTTCGAACATTTTCGCGATGGTATCGCCTACGCCGCCATCAATCAGTACTTGTTTGAATGTACCACCACCGCCAATGATTAAAATCATCATACCTATTGGATAGATGGCGTTGGTAACTGACTTCATAATATCGTCCATTTTTCTACCACGATTTAAGCCCATAGAGAAGATCGCAAAGATAACTGAAATTAACATTGCTGTACCTGCAGTACCAATGAAGTAAACAATTTGTTCAAATAAATTTGTAGCTGCTTCATGGCCTGTAATTAATTGTACAATAGTTGAAATTAACATTAAGATAACTGGCAACACAGCTGTAAATAAACTTAATCCGAAGCTTGGCATTTCAGATTCTTTGAATTCTCTTTGAGATCCTAATGCTGAGATATCCCCTTCACGCGTATAGGCAGAAGGAATAATTTTTTGTGCGATTTTATTAAATATTGGTCCAGCGATAATGGTTACTGGAATGGCAATGATAATACCAAATAGCAATACTTGACCAACGTTCGCTTTTAATTCTTTTGCAATAACAACGGGGCCAGGGTGTGGTGGTAAGAAACCGTGTGTTACTGATAAAGCCGTCACCATTGGTAAACCTAATTTAAGTGGTGAGACTTTCGCACGTTTAGCAATTGTAAATACTAATGGAATTAATAGAACTAACCCTACCTCGAAGAATAGTGCGATACCTACAATAAAGGCTGCGATTAGCATTGCCCATTGCACGTGTTTCGGTCCAAATTTAGCAATCAATGTGTCGGCAATTCGATTGGCACCGCCACCATCAGCAAGTAATTTACCAAGCATGGCACCTAATCCAAAGATTAGCGCAATGTGACCGAGTGTACTTCCCATGCCCGCTTCTATGGTTTCCATAATTTTATTTAATGGCATACCTAGTAATATCGCATTGACAACAGAAGTGATGATTAATGAAATAAACGTGTTCAATTTTAAGAAAATAATTAATGACAAAAGTAATAAAATCCCAATAACAACACTGATAATTGGCCAAATATCTCCAAACATCGTAAACCCTCCTAATGTTTTCTTTTTCTAATTTAATAATTTACTCCATGTGCTTACGTTGAAAGTCTGCAATTTCTGCATAACGTTCTTCTAATGAACGACTTAAGTTGATAAAGATGGATACTAACTGTTGATACACTTGAACTGTGTCTGGATCAGGTTGATGCGCGTTCGTTGTCCCGACCATTTGTTCAATAATTGAGTAGTCTTCAATGTCGCCTAATGCTTTCAAACCTAATACACATGCGCCTAAACAAGAGCTTTCATAGCTTTCAGGTACGATGAGATCTGTGTCGAAGATATCTGCCATCATTTGACGCCATACTTCACTCTTAGCAAAGCCGCCTGTTGCTTTGATTGTACTTGGTGTTTCATTCATGACTTCCACAAGCGCAAGATAGACTGTATACAGGTTATAAAGTACACCCTCTAATGCGGCACGTATCATATGTTCCTTTTGATGAGAGAGCGTTAATCCGAAGAATGACCCACGCGCATCTGCGTTCCATAATGGTGCACGTTCCCCTGCAAGGTAAGGATGGAAAATAAGTCCTTCTGAACCTGGTTTAACTCGGCTAGCGATTTTAGTTAGTACATCATATGGGTCAACGCCTAAACGTTTCGCCGTTTCCACTTCACTTGCGAGTAATTCATCTCTCAACCATCTTAGTACGACACCGCCGTTATTTACGGGTCCACCAATAACATAATGGTCTTCGTCCAATACATAACAAAAGATACGACCTTTATAATCTGTGCGTGGTTTATTAATTACTGTGCGAATAGCACCAGATGTACCAATCGTGACAGCTACTTCGCCCTTTTTATAGCTGTTTACACCTAAGTTTGATAGTACGCCATCACTTGCGCCAACAATAATAGGCGTATCCTCATCTATGCCCATTAGGGTGGCGTAGCGTTTTTTCATGCCTTTAAGTATGTGTGTGGTAGGTACTAATTGTGGTAATTGTGCCTCAGTGATACCAAGTAATTCGAGTGCTTCTGCATCCCAATGGCGTGTTTCTAAATTAAACATACCTGTCGCGGATGCCATTGAATGGTCAATAACGTATGTTTCAAATAGTTGATAAAATATGTAAGTTTTTATATCAGCGAACATCGCCGTTTGTTTATAAATATCAGGTTGTTCATATTTCATCCAGAAGATTTTAGATAATGGTGACATTGGATGAATTGGTGTTCCTGTGCGTTGATATATGCCTGAGCCATGATGTTCCTTATTAATTAGTTCTGCGTATTTACTCGCGCGATTGTCTGCCCATGTAATACTTTCAGTCAAACGATGATGTTGTGCATCGAGTGCAATCAGACTATGCATTTGTGCACTAAATGCAATGAGTTTGATGTCTTCTTTTTTAATATTTGCTTCTCTTACAACATATTTCACAGTCATAAGAACGGCATCAAACAATTCGTCAGGATTCTCTTCAGATACATCAACATTGGGCGTATGTAAGGGGTAGCCAATGCTATGTTTCATGATAAATTGTCCATTTTCATCGTATAATACGGATTTCGTACTTGTTGTCCCAATGTCCACACCAATCATGTAGTTCATAGTATTCCTTCTTTCTTCTATTTATCTTAGCCAGAAACTTTCAATATCTTCGCCAACATCGTCGAAATTTAAATGAAAGGCTTCTCTTAATTTCGCTGAATCATAGTGTTCAATCGCCTCAACAAACACATTATGATTGTGATGAATGCGTTCAAAATCTGCTTTATCATGGTCCATACGTTGTCGCATGGATAACAATACGAGTGTTTCGATCACTGGTTTCAAATGTTTCCAGAATGTTTGTAAATATTGGTGATTTGATGCATGCATCATTGCTTCATGAAATTGAATGTCATGTTGTGTGAATGCTTCAGCATCTTCGAATTTAACTGCTACTTTCATCATTTCAAGATGTTTACGCATCTCTTTGATAATCGGTTCTCTATCTATATGTTTTATCTTTGCGAATGCAAACGACTCTAGCATTAATCGTAAATCATACAGTTCTTTCTTCTCTTGCTCACCAAATTGCAATACTTTAGCGCCCATGCGTTCTAATTGAATGAGTTGATCTGTTTGTAATAATTTAAAGGCGTCTCTAACTGGCGAACGGCTAACGTCAAATTGTTTAGCCACTTGATTCTCTGTAAGTAGTGTGCCCGCTTCAATCTCACCGCTTACAATTTGTAAACGTATTTCTGCTGCGACACCTTCCCCTTTAGACATGCCTCCAAGCCACTGTGCTGGATAACTTTCTTTCACATGCATCACTCCTATTCATTCAATTACAACTTGTATACAAGTATATTAATATATCGTATTTATTTTTGCAAACGCTTTCTTTTTTAAAAGTAAATATCCCGGTCCTAAATAGACCGGGATGGATAGTAACATGATTTATTTTTTCTCATTTGAAACTTCAATACAATAATGAGTTTCATGGCAATTTGGACATAGTAATTTACGTGTTTGCATAGTATGTCGCGCCACGATAAATTGTTTCACAGATGGTTTAAACGTATGTTGGCAATTTGGACACAAATATGAAATGTTTTTATAATAGAATGTCGTTAATCCTATGGCATAGGTTACTAAAATAGGCAAGATTGAAACGAAAGGCTTACTTGAACTTCTCAGTAAACTTGCAATTAGTCCTGTGTATTGAATAATACCAATGACGCCTGCGCTCATCCATACTTTCTTTCTAAATGTCTTCAATGTCGTAGATTGTTTCATCGCTTTATCTATGTCAGATAGATGATTGATTGGTGCGCTTAAGTGATCTGAAATGTACTGTTCTACATCATTGATATGCTGTAATGCTTTTGTTTGATCGTATATATGTGTTTGCAATGCTTCCTTATGTAGTTGAAGCATTGTTTTTAATGTCTGCATATCGCTATCTTCGTACAACAATGTTTTAATTTCATCTAACGTACAACCAAATTCCTTTAATAAGGCAATCAACTGTAATTGTTGTACATCGTCTTCATTGTAATATCTGCGATTTGATTCTGCTGTACGTTTCGCTGTTAATAAACCTTTACGATCATAATATTGTAGTGTTCGAACCGTTATACCTAGTTGATCAGCTAGCGCCCCAATAGTGTAATGTGACATAGTGTCCACCTCCTACATTGAATATAGTATATGACGTAACGTCACATTCAAGACCTTTTGATAAATGATGTTATCGGTCAGTCTAAAGGCAGTCTTATTTATCTTCAATCCATGATTTTATATGATCAATAATTCCTACAGTGCCATTAGGTAATTGTTCAAGTACAGATGGAAAATCCATGTGCCCAATACCAGGATAGACGATTTCCTTCGTTTCACCGCCGTAGCGCTTATACTGCTCCATAGTGGCTTGTGAATCTGTATACGGGATAATTTCATCATCCTGACCAGAGATAAATAGTAACTTTGGAAATTGTTCAATTTCTTCAATATCTGGAAGATAATCTGCTTTAATTGTATATAATAAATCAGTGATGATCGTCTTAATCGGGGCGACAAAGGATAAGATATCTAGTCCGTTTTCTTTTCGTGCGTATACTGTTTTCTTTAAGATGTATTGTGGCAAGTTTTTGATGGCAGTAATTTCATCTTTGAAATGGTCACGCTTACTATCTGTTGAGAATAAACGTGCAAGCATACTCGTGTTTGGCGTAATTTTAGCTGCGCTACTTAAATAAACAAGATGAGATATCGGTAGTTTATTAAATTTCAATAGACGTGTGCCAATCATCCCTCCCATTGAATACCCAATAATCATGACCTTTTCAAGGTGTTGTGTGGCAACGATTTGTTCCAAAACATCTTCAATTCGTTCAGAGTAATCATCTAAAGTATGGTTATTACGATCAATCTTTGAACTTTTACCACGACTAGGACAATTAATGAAAATCATTTTATACTCTCTGAAGTAGGGTTCGAACATGGTCATAATACGGTATGTCATGATAGCACCATGTATAAATACGATTGCTCTATTTGATGTTGGATTGCCCGCGAAAGCGACTTCTACTTGTTCGTTATGATAATTTTTTAATTGATAAATTTGTGTTTTAAAATGTTTTCTGTTCATAATCAACCTCAAAAATCCCTATATTACTAAATTATTATTTTATCATAAAATTATCAAAACAGAGACAAATTAAAAAAGCATAACTTATAAAATTGTTACAGGTTACGTACAATTCAATAAGTTACGCTTTATCGTTTAACGTTATTCATTATTATCTGAAATCGCAGAATGAATGGATTGCATTTTAGATTCTACATCTGAAATTTCAAGGGCACAGTCTTTTAACATATCGCTATAATCTTCTGTATTAGCGTTATTTTTATAACGAATTTTATGTTCTAAACTTGCCCACATATCCATGCCAATGGTTCTAATTTGAATCTCTACAGGTAATGTTTCCACTTTATTGGATAAGAATACGGGAATTGTCACAACGATATGTAAACTACGATACCCATTTTCTTTCGGATTTTTAATATAATCTTTACGTTTGAGAAGTTTAACGTCTTCTTGTTTTAGGAGCATCTTCTCAATGACATATATATCTTCTAAATAGTTACAAACGACACGAATTCCCGCAATATCAAGAATATGTTTACGCGCACTTTCTGCACTAATTTCGACTTGCTTACGATGTAGCTTTTTAATTAGACTATTCATTTCTTTTACACGTCGTTCCATATGATGAATCGGATTATGTTTATAAACATAGTTAAAGTTGTCATCGAGAATATCTAATTTGGTGCTGATTTCTTTTAAGGCTGAGGCGTATAAATGATCGAGTTCTACGAAACCAATTAATCTATCAAAGGCTTCATCTCCATCTTTGAAATGATGTAAGTTATCTTTAAATTCACTTCGTAATTCTTCTATATACAATGATGGTTTTCTTTCTACATACATAGTATTTCCTCCTTAATCATCACTGTTTATTATATCGAATTACAAAATAAACTAAAAATAATACTCTTTTATTGCAGATTATTTTAGAACTTTCAATTGATAATGAAAACGCACGACGTTGAAACAGCATTCTGTTTGAACACATTGTTTCAGCCTCGTGCATTGATTTTATTACGATGATTCACTTTTTTTATGTTCAATGACTGTCGTACCACGATTATCAGCAATAGCTTGCGCGCGTTTCGTGGCGTCTGCTTTCTTCTCAAAAGTATCGGACGCTTGTTTCGCCCCTTCTGTTTTCACTTTCCATTCCTCATCTTCAAAATATACATGTACATTTTTGTCATTGAGTTTTGGATTCGCTGATTGATCCTTTTGGTGTTGTGTGACATGCTTGTGCTTTAATTCATCAAGCTCTGCTTTCGATGCATCTTTATACCAATCTTTAGCTTGTTGTGTTGCAATTGGTATAACATCGCCTTCTTTATAACCATCTTTCAACATTGCATTACCAATATCGATGGCTTTTTTTCGTTCTAATTCATCAAAGTGCTTCCACGTATTCGGATAATCGTCCATCGTCCAAGGCATGGTATCAATCTCCTTTTTTAATTGATAGTTAGCTTTACCACTATCACCAGAAGTGAAACTCGATGATGGTATTATGCTTTAATTGCAGCTCCATCTTCAACTTCATTAATATCTTTACGTGTATGCACACAATTATTTTGCAGTCGCATTAATGCCGATTTAATGTAATTATATTGCGGTAAATCGGAAAGTTCATTAATTTCAAGTCTGCTTTGAAGTTCGAAATGTTTCGCTAAGTTCTCAAAGGTAACAAGGTATTCTCCCATTTGATGATCAGAAATACGTTGACGTTGATGATCTTGCATTGCACGCATTAACATAAAGTTAATTTCTTCTAATGCGAAGATACTTGGATAATAATAACGAATCACTTCTTGATTTGAGAATAATTCACCACTTGCTGAATTATTAATTTGTGTCATGTTACTCATTTTCACTGATAAAGCTAAGCTTTCATCTCTTTCACGTAAATCATCTTGGTAATGATTTTCTGAGAATAAATATTGGAAGATAACGGCTTCTTTACGAACCACTTCTGCAATCGTTCGTGGTAACATGGCGGATGCTGTTTGTCGATTAATAAGTAAGATCCCAACAACTGCGATGGCAATACCAATCAATACATCAAAGATACGTGTATAGGCAATTGAAATGGACAGGTTATCTGATGCTAAACCATTTAATAATATAACTTGGATTGTAATAAAGATTACCGCAAAGGCATAGTTAGAACCTACAAATGTTTCAGTAACCATTGCCGCAAGACCCATAATGATGACTGCGATAACCAAGTGTGGATTGAAATATAGTATTGCTGATAATACGAGTGTACCTAAGATGGTACCTAAGCCACGGGCTACAGAACGGTCTAACATGCGTCGTGTTGTCATACCTAATAAGATGGTATGCGCCGTTAATGGAATCCAGTAAGATTTTTGGATATTAAATGCTAATGAAATAAAAATGGCCACTGCCATAATTACGGCATAAATCAAAGTATTTCGAAATACGATAGAATCTAACGTTAAATTATGAATGATACGTTGACTGTAAAGTGGCTTACGAACACTCGCTTCATGTTCAATTTGGTTAGAATCTAAGTTTGTAATTTCATCGATTTTCAAGATATATTGCCATAAATCGTCAAACACTTCATCAACATTGACTTCTTTCGTCCATTTTTCTCGTGCTGCTGATGTGCGATATGCATTGCGTATTGCAACGTCCATCATTTCAACTAATTCATTTGGAATTGGGCGTATACCTTTTTCATGTAATTCCAATAGCTCTGAATACAAACCTTGTGCTGAGGTATGTAGCAATAACAATCTTTGGAAGCGTGGACTTAATTTTTGATCAGCCCCAGCTGTTGCAGTGATTAACAATTCATCAGAGTTCTTGAATTGTGTTACTGCTGCTTTGGCACTCTCTTTAAACTTGTCAACATCGTTATAATTGTGCATTAATTCTTTAATCATGTTAAAGTCAGCATTAATTGCTCTATTTTCAATCTTTTGCTTTTGGAAAAGGATTGTCAAAATAACTACAAATGTAGCAATCGCACCACCAATAAGAATGGCAACACCGCGGTACAGTGCTTCATTTGGTGCTACTGGCAAGTTGCTCGGTAAACAAAATGTTACAAGGAAGAAAGTTGAAGACGGTCCAGCTATCTTCAATGCACTGAAGATATAATAAGGAATGACCGTAACTAATAATAATGTCACACCATATAGAATCGGTTCAGTAACCGTAAGTGTTCCCAGTATCATACATACGGCAAATGAGAGTGAACATAAGATAACTGTTCTAATCATTGAACGTGGTGAGCTTTTGAACACATAAATATGTGCCAATGTCCCAGTTGACACGAGCAATCCTAGTGCGAAATTACCTAGGAAATAACCTAATAGAGCTGGGATTATTAATAACAAGCCCTGTCTGATACCTTTCATCGGGTCAACTTTACTTGTATCAAATGTGATAAGTGATTTTAAAACATTTCCCAATGTTATCTTTCCTTTCTATAAAACATACATATTCAATGATAACACTTTTTATTCGTTTATATGATAGTGATTGTTTAAATAATAAAAAGGTAGGATTGAAATCATCGCTTCACAATTGACTTCTTATCCTACCTTAGTAATGTTTACGTTATGAAATTAACTTTAATTATTTTACTTCAGCTACGTCGATCACTGGTTTTTCTGTAATATAGTTACCGATATTTTCACTAAACACTTTAAAATGATCTGAATGATTGTGTGCTTCAACAGCAGCTTGATCTTTATAGTTCTCTACAACTACGAACGTATTACGTTCACTTACATCTTCATAGTGACTATAAAATGTATTACCTTCTTCTTCACGTGCATGTTTGACTAAATTCGTCATTAAATCTAAATAGGCATCACGATGTTCTTCGCTTACTTTAAGTTTTGCATTAATAATAATCATACATTTCACCCTCAATTTGTGATTTATTCACTATCATCTTACCACTTCCACACATATAAAACAGGAGTGGGACAGAATTCTTTTTAAATTCGTCGTCCACT